>JACIYF010000040.1 GCA_014360065.1 Clostridia bacterium
CTTTGGAGCTATTTTGGCAGCTCTAGCCCAAGCTGCTTCTTGGTCGGGGTTCAATCAAGGATATCATAAGGAAGCCTTAAGCTATCTAAAAGATTATGAGAATCAGGCTCGCGACTTGGAGCCGGAGGAAGAGGGGTGGTTGATGCGGGTAGCCGGTGAAGCCATTCAGCAGATTCTAGTGCCGGTGGGCAGCGGTAAAGGGGAATAGAGGATGGTTGTAGCCTGGAGTGAGCATTATTTTGGGGAGGCGCATATCCGTGAATCCGGCTAAGACTTTCTTGGAAAAGAAATTCTTAGAACAAGGGATTAAGATGGTCTTGCGGGATCCCATGAAGAACATCAACACCTTGATCGGCTGGGCCGACAAGGTGGCGAAAAGAGAGGACCACAAGGAAACTATAGCCGCTATTCGCCCCTACCTGCAGGACCCCAACAACAACTGGTACCAGTTGACTGCAAGGCTTTTCACCAAGACCCATCCCACCGTTCGCCAGCGCATGGCTATCAATTTTCTGGTCAACTCTATCTTTCTCGGCATTCCCCGACAGCGAGAGGCGGAGGCAGAGCTTGGAGTCAGCGTGCCCTGGGCTATCCTTATGGATCCCACCGAAAGGTGCAACCTCCGCTGCATTGGCTGCTGGGCCGGGGATTACCAGCGCCAGCGAGAGCTGGATTTTGCCACCATGGACCGAGTCCTTACCGAAGCTGAGGAGCTGGGCATCTTTTTCATTGTCATTTCCGGGGGTGAGCCGCTAATTCGTAAGGATGACCTCTTGGCTTTGGCACGAAAACATGAAGGCCAAGTGTTCATGGTTTACACCAACGGGACTTTGGTAGATGAGAAGTTGGCCCAAGATCTGGCCAATGTTGGCAACGTTACCCTCACCTTAAGCCTGGAGGGGTTTAAGGATACCACTGATGCCAGGCGCGGTCAGGGTGTGTTTGACAAGGTCATGCATGCTATGGACCTTTTGCGGGAGAGCGGCAACGTCTTTGGCTTCTCAGTAACCTATACTCGGCATAACACCGAAGAACTAGGTAGTGACGAGTTTATCGACATGATCATTGACAAGGGCGCCGCTTATGGGTGGTACTTTACCTATATACCCATCGGCAAAGATGTTGACTTGGAGCTTATGGCTACTCCTGAGCAGCGGGCCTGGATGTATGAGCAGATCCTGCGGTGGCGCAAGACCAAGCCAGTGTTTGTAGCTGATTTCTGGAATGATGGCGAAACCACTAATGGTTGCATTGCTGGCGGCCGGCGCTATTTCCACATCAATGCGGCTGGGGAAGTAGAGCCCTGCGCCTTTGTCCATTACGCTACTTGCAATATCCACGATGTTACTCTGAGGCAGGCGCTGCAGAACCCGCTGTTTAAAGCATACCAAAGAAGGCAACCTTTTGATATTAACCCGCGGCGGCCCTGCCCGATTATCGATCACCCTGAGGCTTTGCGGGAGATGGTTTTGGAAAGCAAGGCCTATTCCACCCAGCTGACTGCCGATGAGCCGGTGGAGGAGTTTACAGCCAAACTAGAGCGCTACGCCCAAGTTTGGGGAGGTATAGCCGACCAGATCTGGAAGGAGAAACAAGCAGGAGTTCCTGGGGCCGGGGTGGCTGCTGGCCCTAACTCTAAAGAAACAGTTGTGCAAACCCATGGGGTGGTATAAAGTATAAGAAGGCCCAGCCAGTTAGGCCAGTGGCGCTAATCCAGCCTGAAATTAAGTTGGCCGACCTGGCGAAGAAAGGTGGGGAGCGGTGGGCGGGTACGGACAAGTGATTAAGCCTACAATCCGGCGGGCTAACCGCCTGTTTTTTTGGGTCCTAGTCTTGGGCTTGCTGGTAGCTGTACCTATGCAGCTGCACAATCTCTATCTGGGAATAACCATCAATGAGCTAGCAGTAATCTTAGGATTAACGATTGTCTTTCTCCTCCGTGACCGCCTGCCGGTAAGACCAACCTTAAGGTTAAGGTTGGTTAGCGGCCAAACCTTGCTTCTGGGTTTTGTGGCCGGGCTATTGGGGTGGTGGATAGCAACCTTTCTGGCCAATGCTGTAGCGCTCTATTATACGCGGATTGGGGTTTTGCCGCCCCAGCCCTTTCCCTCCATAACTAACGGTCGGCAGCTGGCAGAAGCGCTGGTGGTGCTGGGCCTTTTGCCTGGGTTCTGCGAGGAGACCATGTTTCGGGGTTATATCCTCCGGGCTTATCAGCGGCTGGGAGCGGGCCGAGCCATATTGGCTAGTGCCTTCTTGTTTGCCCTTATGCACCTAAGCTTACAGAATCTGTTGGCCAATTTGTTCTTGGGTCTGCTCCTGGGTTGCCTGGTTTACTTTTCCGACTCCCTGATCCCGGGGATAGTATCCCATGTCACCAACAATGCTCTAGCTCTAACCGTCAGCTACCTGGGTCAGATATACCAACCAGCTCTAGTAGCTTCGGCTCAGGTAGAGCCGGGGGCGGTATTAATCCTGGGGGTCGGGGCGGCGTTGGCGATCATCCCTCTGTACCTAGTGGTGCTAAGGCTGCGTACCCAACTGAGGCGCCCCGGTGCCGAGATTGGTTTCCCACCGCCAGCTCAGGAGGATTGCCAAGAGCGTGGGGGCGGGCTTTGGGAGTCCCTGAGCGAGTGGCCCATAGCGGTGGCGCTGGTGGTTTTTTTGGTGATGGCCGGAGTGGAATTGGCCACGGTCTTGGGTCTATTAGGTTAACATAGCTGCCTGAGTTCCCAGCAACCCAAGGGCGTTAGGCGAAGACGTGCGAGTTGGGAGCAGAAGTATGCGGAAGCTAGACATTAAGCTGGTTGCCTTGGATTTAGACGGAACCCTATTGAATAGCGAGTACCAGCTGAGCCCGAAAACTAAACAGGTAGTGCAATCGGTAAAGGAAGCCGGCATAATGGTCACTCTAGCGACAGGCAGGATGTACCCCTCGGCAGTTCCCTATGCTAGGGAGCTAGCCATCGACCTGCCCCTAATAACTTACCAGGGTGCGGTAGTCCGCCGCTTAGACTCACCGGAGGTGCTTTACCAGCGCTTGTTGCCTTTGGGGTTGGCTCGGCAGGTGATTGAGGCGGCCCAAGGGGCAGGATATGCGGTGAACGCCTATATCGACGATAACCTCTATGTCTCCACTATGAGCCCGGCGGCCCAATGGTATGCCAAGACTTTTGGAGTTGAGGTACATGCGGTGGGGGACTTGGCTCGCTACCTGCCCAAGGACGTTCAAAAGATATTGGTGATGGGCTCTGAGGAGGACCTAGATCACTTTTGGGAGGCTTCCCAGGAGAAATGGGGAGAGCACATCTACATTACTAAGTCTCACCCTAATTTCCTGGAATTCATGAATCCGGAAGCGACTAAGGGCCGCGCCCTTCGGGCTTTAGCTTCCATGTTGGGAACTGACTTGTCATCGGCTTTGGCTTTAGGGGATAGCTATAATGACATTGAAATGTTTGGTTTGGTGGGCATAGCCGTGGCCATGGGTAATGCCAAGCCCAAGGTGAAAGAAGCGGCTGACTTTATTGCTCCACCCAACGATGATGATGGAGCTGCTCTGGCCCTAGAGGAACTCTTACTTGGGGGTCGGCCGGTGTTGCGCCGGGTCCAGGCCCAAGAGGTGGCGGATTAATCGAGGTGGTACCAGGTGCCGACTGAATCGACCAAGCTGGTGATCGTAACTGGCCTTTCCGGGGCGGGTAAGACGCAGGCAGTGCGGTGCTTAGAGGACCTGGGTTTCTTCTGTGTGGACAATCTGCCGCCAGACTTGATACCGGGCTTTGCTGAGTTGCTAAGGCAGCCGGGAGTAGAGGTGAAGCGGGTTGCCTTGGTCATGGATATCCGCGGGGGGACGTTCTTCAACGCTCTCTTCAAGGCTCTGAGCTTTCTCGAGCAGTCTGATCTTCATTATGAAATCCTTTTTCTTGAGGCTGGCGATGAGGCCCTGGTGCGACGGTACAAGGAGACCAGGCGACGGCACCCGCTGTCTCCAGATTTGCTGGAGGGTATCCGGGCGGAGCGAAAAAGAATGGAGGAGCTGCGCGGGCGCGCCAGCAAGATCATCGATACCTCCGAACTTACCCCCCAGCAGCTGCGTGAGCAGATAAGAGAGCTCTACGGTGAGGAAAACCAAAGCCCGCTGGTGATCACCGTGGTTTCTTTTGGCTACAAGTATGGCATACCCCTGGACGCCGATCTAGTCATGGACGTCCGTTTCTTACCCAACCCTCATTATTTGCCAGAGCTCCGGGATGCCACCGGGCAGGACCAAGTAGTTAAGGATTATGTGCTTGGCACTCCAGCTACCCAGGAATTCTTGGGTCGTTTTACTGATCTTTTGCGCTTCTTGGTTCCATACTATGTGTCGGAGGGCAAGAGCCATTTGGTAATTGCCATTGGCTGCACCGGGGGACAGCATCGTTCGGTAGTATTGGCCGAGTCCATTGGCAGTTTCCTGGAACAGAATACCCACTATCGAGTTTCGGTCAAACATCGGGATGTATGGCGTTCCATGTCGGCTAACCGACCTAAGGACGGCTAAAGGTACTATGGGAGGTGACCGGGGTGGGGGAAATTGCCTTCTCCATGGCCACTCGTAACGAGTTGGCCCAGGTAGAGGTCAAGAACCGGTGTTGCCAAAAGGCAGAAATGGCTGGATTATTAGCTAGCGCCGGTAAGCTGGCCCGAGGCCCGGGGGAAAATGAAGCTCGCATTTCCACCGCTAGTGCCGCGGTGGTGCGCAAAGCCCTCAAGCTTAGCAAAGAGATCTGGGGGGCGGCAGTAAAGGCGGAGCTCCGTCACCGCAAGTACCTGCGGGGTCACCCCATATATACTTTGGCCTTGACTTGGCCTAATCTCAGCAAGGACGGAGAAGTGCTTGGAATACGCCCTTTTGCCCCCACGCGCCAGTGCTGCCGGCGTGCCTTTATCCGGGGTGCTTTCTTGGGCGGAGGTTCAGTGAACCGACCTAGTGGCGGGTACCATCTTGAGATTGCTGTGCGTCGCCATGACTGGCTATTCATCCTGGCTTCGGCCATGTCCCATTTTAAGCTGATGCCCCAAGTGCGGAAGCGGAGGCATAAGTGGGTGGTCTATCTCAAAGAAGCTGACGAGGTGGCCCAGGCCCTCAACGTCATGCAAGCTCACCAAGCCTTGCTGGAGTTGGAAAACCACCGGGCCATGCGTACCTTGCGGGGCCAGGTCAACCGGGTGGTCAACTGCGAGACCGGCAACCTGGGGAAAACGGCTGAGGCGGCAGCGGTGCAGCTAGAAAACATCCACTTTCTCGATCAAGTGTTGGGCCTAGAGCACCTGCCTCCACCTTTAGAAGCTTTGGCACGATTGAGGTTGGAATACCCCGATGCTAACCTCAAGGAGTTGGGCAAAATGTTGGATCCACCCTTAGGCAAATCAGGGGTTAATCACCGGATGCGCAAGATCAACCGCTGGGCGGAAGAAGCCAAGCGAGGAAATATCCCTGCCTGGCGGGGCCCAGTAGCCCCAGGGAAAGGGAGATGTAGGGTTGATTGAATCGCAGGGTGTGAGCCGTGGAGGAGATTCGCTGCCTCCACGGCGGTATCGTTGTTACCCAGTTACCGATGGTCGCAATTCACTGCAACACCTGTATGAAGTGGTTAGCTTAGGCAAAGTAGTCAAAAACTTCGTGGTCATCGATCTCTGCCGTTATCTGCCTTGGCTGGGTGCCAAGAACTGGCTTTACCGGCACCTGTTAAAAATGAAAGTGGGCCGCCATGTTTCCGCCGGGCTCATGGTGATGCTGGACGTTTTCTTCCCCGAGATGATCTCCATTGGCGACAATACCATCATTGGCTATAACACGGTAATCTTATGCCATGAGTTCCTGGTGGATCATTACCGCTTGGGGCCAGTACATATCGGCAAGAACGTCATGATTGGCGCTAACTGCACCATTCTGCCCGGAGTCCATATTGGCGATGGGGCCATTGTCTCCGCCTGCTCCTTGGTTAACCGCGACGTGCCTGCTTATGCCATGGTGGGCGGGGTACCAGCTCGTTTCATCCGTTGGCTGACGCCGACCGATCCCAAGGAGGGTGGTACTAATCATGGCGCCGCTAGGCCGCTTGATTAAGAGCTTATGGGAGAATCCGGCCCAAAAGTGGTTGTTGGATTTACTGATAGTTGCTAATGTAGCCGGAGCTATTTACGGCTTTTACTGGTACTTGCCTCAGTTTTTGGAGACTTCACCGCGGGTGTGGGTGCTGGTAGCTGATAGCCCTATTTCTGCCGCCCTGTTTGCTTTGGCCATGCTGGCCTTGGCCCGCGGGTGGGCCAAGCAGTGGCAGCCAGGGCTGCTATTCTTAGCCTCGGCCTCAGTCATCAAGTATGGAATTTGGGCGGTGGTGATAATTAGCGAGTATTGGCTTAGCGGTTATTCGGTCCAGCCGCTGCACCTGGGTCTATGGCTATCCCATGTGGGCATGGCAGTGGAAGGCTGGATCTTTCTTCGCCACCTCCGGCTGGGACGGCTGGCGGTGATAACGGTGGGCGCTTGGATGTTGCTTAACGATACCGCTGATTATCTTTTTGAGCTTCATCCCTACCTCTATACCCCTGACCAATGGCTTTTGGCGGCGGTTTCAGCGAGCGTATTGAGCTTGGCTCTAATTGCCAGCGGTTGGGCCCGTCAAGAAAGAATTCAGAACTAGCAGGAAAAGGTTTGCTAAAGGTTGAATACTATACGTACAGGGTTAACCCATCCTTAAGGAGCAGCCCAGTACGGGTTGACCAGCCTGAGCCCCGGGGGAAGCAGCAAAGGGAAGTGGTGCCTGTGCGTATGGATATGGGTCTCAACCTAGAGCAAACGCAAAAGTTGATCATGACCCCCGAACTCCGCCAGGCCATTAAGATTCTCCAGCTGTCCACCATCGAGCTAAATGAATATCTCGAACAAGAGGTGCTGGAGAATCCCCTGTTGGAGCTTGGCAATGACGTTGAATTGCCTGGCAACGGGGTTGAAGCCGAGAGCCAGCTCAGCCAGACCGAGGAGCTTCCTGTTCCTGAGCTAGATGTAGACTGGCAAGAATACTTTCAGGATGAAAGCGATCTCGGGTTTATCCCTTCTCCGCGGTCGGAGGAGAAAAACTATTCCTTTGAATACTTTACCAGTAAAGAGCCTACCCTGCACGACCATCTTCGCTATCAGGTGCAAATGGCATTTCCTGCCGGCCGGCAGCGGGATATCGGTCTATTTCTGATTGGCAACATCGATGATCATGGATACCTGCAGCTGAGTCTACAGGATGCCGCCCAATACCTTGGCCTTGAGACTTGGGAGGTGCAGCAGGTACTGGAAGTAATCCAGACCTTTGACCCGCCGGGAGTGGGGGCGAGGACCCTGGAAGAGTGCCTAATAATCCAGTTACGCCAGCGCGACCACTACGATCCCTTGGTTCTGGAAGTGATAAAGCACGGGCTGCGGGACTTGGCAGCTGGGCGATTGGCGCGAATTGCCCGCCGCCTCAATACTACCGTCCAGCGCATCCAGGAAATCAGCGATTTTATCCGGACTCTCAATCCCAAACCGGGGAGCTCGTTTGGCGGCACCCAGGGAGTACGTTATATTGTCCCGGATGTAATCATTGAGCGAGTAGATGAGGAATACGTGGTCATCCTCAACGATTCAATAACACCTCGCCTCGGTATCAATCCCTTATATCGCCAACTGCTTTGCCACGATCATATGTGCGATCCCGAGACTCGCAAGTTCCTTCAGAACAAGCTTAACGCTGCCGCTCGCATCATCCGCAGCGTGGAGCAACGCCGCACCACCCTCTACCGAGTGGTCAGCTGCTTAGTGAACTTCCAACGGGAGTTTCTGGATAAAGGGATTAAATATTTAAAACCTTTGACCTTGCGCCAGGTGGCTGAAACCCTAGGTATTCATGAATCCACGGTTAGCCGGGCAACCGCCAACAAATACGCCCAGACCCCTCAGGGCGTATTTGAGCTCAAGTTTTTCTTTGCCAGCGGCGTGGGCGGAGGTCCTAGCGCTGACGGTCTAGTGGCTTCCGCCGAGAGCATTAAGAAGATCATCAGCGAGCATATAAACCGCGAGCACCCTGGTCGCCCTTTAACTGATCAACAGTTAGCTGACCTCATTTCCAGTCAGGGAGTTGCTATTTCCCGCCGTACCGTAGCCAAGTACCGGAACGAGCTAGGCATACCCGTGGCTGCCAAGCGCCGCCGGTACTGATCTTCCCCAACCCACCAGTTTCTCCGGGGCTATCCATGCCAGGACGTCAGTCCGAAAGCGATCCAGCACTCAATCAGCAGGTAACTAGGACTTAGTAAGGGTATCTTAACCGACGGGCGATGCTTGGTGGAAGGATGGGTGAATTGAGTGCTGGACACCTTAGCGCAAGTGAAGCGGAGGTGGGCCCGAGGGCAGGAGGGAACCTGGCCCTTACGCCGGCCAGGGTAAGTTTTGACCGGGCAAACTTTGGCTACAGGTTTGGTTAACCCTTGGTTGGATTTAGCTATTGAGGAAGGATTTTTCCTGCCTGTGTGGAAAGAAGTATGCCTGGTATGGCGGGGAAATACTAAGAGTAAACCCAAAAGGAGGATGGTTCCATGGCGGTAAGAGTTGGTATCAATGGCTTTGGCCGAATTGGACGGTTGGTATTCAGGGCAGCCATAGGCAACCCCGACCTGGAAGTGGTTGCGGTTAACGACCTGACCGATGCCCGCACCAATGCCCACCTACTAAAGTATGATTCGGTTCACGGGGTACTAGATGCCCAGGTGAGCGCAGCTGATGATAGCCTAGTGGTTAACGGTCGGCAAACTAAAGTTCTGGCTGAACGCGACCCCAAGAACCTTCCTTGGAAGGATCTGGGCGTAGAGATAGTAGTGGAGTCGACGGGCTTATTTACCGATGCTACCAAGGCAGCTGCCCACCTGGAGGCAGGAGCCAAGAAGGTAATCATCAGCGCTCCGGCCAAGAATGAAGACATCACCATTGTCATGGGCGTAAACGAGGACCAATATAACCCTAGCCAGCACCGGATAATTTCCAATGCTTCTTGCATTACCAACTGCTTGGCTCCCGTAGCCAAGGTCCTGCACCAAACCTTTGGCATCCGGCGGGGACTAATGACCACCATTCACTCCTATACCAACGATCAGCGCATCCTGGATATGACCCATAAGGACCTGCGGCGGGCCCGAGCAGCAGCCCTTTCCATGATTCCCACCACTACCGGGGCGGCCAAGGCGGTATCGCTGGTCTTGCCTGAGCTCAAAGGCAAGCTCAACGGCTTTGCCATTCGGGTTCCTACCCCCAACGTCTCGGTGGTCGACCTAGTGGCGGAGTTGGAGCGGGAGGTTACCGTGGAGGAAGTCAACGGTGCCTTGCGGCAGGCAGCCCAAGGGGCGCTCCGGGGGATCCTCGACTACACCGAGGAGCCGCTGGTTTCCAGCGACTTCAATGGCAATCCCCATTCCTCCATTGTTGATGCCCTTTCCACCATGGTCATGGAAGGAAGCATGGTCAAGGTTATCGCCTGGTATGACAATGAGTGGGGTTACTCCAACCGGGTAGTGGACTTGGCTGCCTATATGGCTAGGAAAGGACTATAAAGGCTGGAGGCAAGAAGACAAGGTTAGGAAGAGGGTTAGGTAATGACTAAAAAGACAGTCCGGGATATAGATGTCAAGAATAAGAGGGTCCTGGTCCGGGTCGACTTCAACGTGCCCTTGGATGCCCAGGGACAAATAACCGACGATACCCGCATCCGTGCTGCCCTGCCTACGATTAAATACCTCCAGCAGAGGGGTGCCAAGGTGATCCTGGTATCTCACCTGGGTCGTCCCAAGAAGCCGGAAGACCGGCAGAAGTTGCGCATGGATCCGGTGGCTAGAAGGCTGGGCGAGCTCCTTGGCACCGAGGTTAAAAAGGCCGATGAGGTAATCGGTCCCGAGGTTGAGGCTTTGGCCGCATCCCTCCAGCCGGGGCAGATCCTGCTTTTAGAAAACGTCCGCTTCCATGCCGAAGAAGAGAAAAACGATCCGGCCTTTTCCGCCCAGTTGGCCCGGCTGGCCGAGGTTTATGTTAATGATGCCTTTGGCACTGCCCACCGCGCTCATGCTTCTACCGAGGGAGTAGCTCACCTGTTGCCAGCGGTAGCTGGTTTCCTGGTAGAGAAAGAAATCTCTACCATGGGTGAGGCACTAGAAAAGCCGGAGCGACCCTTCGTGGCTGTTATCGGCGGAGCTAAGGTATCGGATAAGATCGGGGTCTTGGAGAATCTCATTTCCAAGGTCGATAAACTAATCATCGGCGGAGGCATGGCCAATACCTTCTTGGCCGCAGAGGGCAAAGCCATGGGCAGATCCCTGGTGGAAGCTGACAAGCTGGATGTAGCCCGCCGCTTGGAGCGGGAAGCTAAGGAGCGGGGCGTTGAGGTGCTCCTTCCGGTTGACTTGGTGGTTGCTGCTGACAAAACTGCTAGCGCTCCCACCCAGATAGTAGCGGCGGGAGACGTACCTGACGGCTGGATGGCGCTAGATATTGGTCCTGAGACCCAAAAGCGCTTTGCCGCCGCCATCGAAGGGGCCAAAACTGTGGTCTGGAATGGCCCCATGGGAGTATTTGAGCTGGAACCCTTCAAGCAGGGGACCGTGGCGGTGGCCCAAGCCATGGCTGCCTGCCGCGGCACCACCATTGCCGGCGGGGGCGACTCCGTGGCAGCTCTGGAGCAAGCAGGGTTGGCCGACAAGCTGACCCACGTATCTACTGGCGGGGGAGCTTCGCTGGAGTTTCTGGAAGGCAAGAGTTTACCTGGCATTGCCGCCCTCCAAGATGCCTAAGGAGGGGATAGCTTTGCGACGGCCATTAATTGCTGGCAACTGGAAAATGCATAATACTATCAATGAGGCCAGGGCGCTCTTGACAGCGCTTTTGCCGCAAGTTCGGGGCAGCCGATGCCAAGTGGTAGTCTGCCCGCCATTCACTTGCCTGGCAGCAGTGGCTGAGCTATGTGCGGGCAGCGAGGTGGGGGTAGGAGCCCAGGATGTATTTTGGGAGGAGAAAGGGGCATTTACTGGGGAAATCTCTCCACCCATGCTCAAGGAGGCTGGATGCTCCCATGTTATCATCGGTCACTCCGAGCGCCGCCAGTACTTTGGGGAGACCGATCTTAATGTAAATCGAAAAGCGAAGGCAGCGCTTCAGCATGGGCTCGTTCCCATCATTTGTGTGGGCGAAACTCTAGAAGAACGCGAGGCGGGGGTCACCAAGGAGATCTGCCGCCGTCAGCTAGAGGGAGCTCTCCAGGGGGTTACCGCAGCCCAGGCCGAAGCCGTGGTGGTGGCTTACGAGCCGGTGTGGGCCATCGGTACCGGCCGCTCGGCCAGCGCTGCTGACGCCCAAGAGGTTATCGCCTACATTCGTGAGCTACTGAGCGGGCGCTTTGGCAAGCAAGTGGCGGCCAAGGTTAGGATTCTGTACGGGGGGAGCGTCAAACCAGAAAATACGGCGGAATTGATGGCTAAACCGGATATTGATGGGGCTTTGGTAGGCGGGGCCAGCCTTGATGCCAGCTCCTTTGCCAGCATTATCAAATTAGCAGAGGCTGCCTGTGGCTACCAGAGCAATTAGAGGTGAAGTTATTGGTTAACCATTGGCAACGCAAGCTGGTAATGCTAGTAGTCCTAGATGGCTGGGGGGTAAGCCAGCGAGCGGAGGGAAACGCTACGGTGGAAGCCAACCTGCCTAACTTCCGTTGGCTTAACCATCATTACCCCAGCACTACTTTGAATGCTTCCGGGGAAGCAGTGGGATTGCCGGAAGGGCAAATGGGCAACTCCGAAGTTGGCCACCTGAATATCGGGGCCGGAAGAATAGTATATCAGGAGTTCACGCGGATCAGCCGCGCCATCAAAGACGGCAGCTTTTTTGTCAACCCGGTCCTGTTAGGGGCGGTAGCCCAGGCCCGAAAGGGCCACGCTTTGCACCTGATGGGGTTGGTATCGCCTGGCGGCGTGCACAGCCACAGCCAGCACCTGTACGCGCTGTTGGAGCTAGCTCGGCAAAACGGACTGAAAAGGGTATATGTTCATGCGTTTCTAGACGGGCGGGATGTACCCCCTGCCAGCGCCCAGGAATACTTAGCTGACCTTGAGGCTACTTGTAAAAACCTAGGCGTAGGCCGCATTGCTACGGTGATGGGGCGGTATTATGCCATGGATCGGGATCGCCGCTGGGAGCGTACCGCCCGAGCCTACCGGGCCATGGTATTGGGAGAAGGGGAGAGGGCTACTAGCGCTGAGGCAGCCGTAAGTCAGGCTTATGCCCGCGGGGTGACTGATGAATTTGTTGAACCTACGGTAATCATCGATGGCGAGGAAGGGCAGCCGGTGGGGCTGGTGGCGCCGGAGGATGCAGTCATCTTCTTTAATTTTCGAGCGGACCGGGCGCGCCAGCTTACTCGCGCTTTTGTCGATGATGATTTCCAAGGTTTTGAGCGTCCGAGAGGAAAGCTGGGGGTGCATTTTGTCTGCTTCACTGAATACGACGTGACTATAAAGGCGCCGGTGGCTTTTCCGCCTCAGGAATTGACCAATACCTTCGGCCAGGTGATTGCCAACCGGGGCTTACGGCAACTGCGAATTGCGGAAACCGAAAAGTATGCTCATGTAACCTTCTTCTTCAATGGAGGAGTTGAAGAGCCCAACCCCGGAGAAGATCGGGTTCTCATCCCTTCTCCCAAGGTGGCTACCTACGACCTCAAGCCGGAAATGAGCGCCTACCAGGTGACCGAGGAAGTACTGCGCCGTTTGGACAGCCGCCAGTACCAGGTGGTGATCCTCAACTTTGCCAATCCCGACATGGTAGGGCATACCGGGGTAATGAAAGCGGCAGTGCAGGCGATAGAGGCGGTTGACAATTGCTTAGGGCGGATTGCCGAGAAAGTGCGCCAGCTGGGCGGTAGCTTGCTGATAACTGGAGATCATGGCAACGTGGAGCAGATGCTGGAGGAAGATACGGGCCAGCCGCACACTGCCCATACTACTAATCCGGTGCCCTTCATCTTGGTTGATGATGAGCTTAGGGAAGCTGGGGTAAGCCTGCGTTCTGGCGGAGCCTTACGGGACATTGCTCCTACCATGCTTGAGCTCTTGGACATTCCTAAGCCGGCGGAGATGAGCGGCGTGTCTCTCTTGGTACCGGCCGAGGTGGTGGAAGACAAAGTCGAGGGTGAAAGCACGGCTAGCCAGGAATATCGCTTGCCAGCCGACTAGGGCGTTAACTATGGCGAGGCGGATCAATCGACAGTCAATTAAGGAGGTTGGAGATGAACACCGTTATTGAAGATGTGTACGCGCGGGAAATCTTGGACTCCCGAGGTAACCCTACGGTGGAGGTGGATGTCTATCTGGAGGATGGCACTCTAGGCCGAGCCGCCGTTCCTTCCGGGGCTTCTACTGGAACTTACGAAGCTTTGGAGCTTCGAGATGGAGACCAGGATCGCTACCTAGGTAAGGGAGTCCTAACGGCTGTAGATAACGTCAACAACGTGATTGCGCCTGAGTTGGTAGGCTTGGACGCAGTTGACCAGGCTGGGGTAGACAATTTTCTCCTGGATTTAGATGGGACTCCCAACAAATCCAAGCTAGGTGCCAATGCCATCTTGGGAGTGTCCTTGGCGGTGGCCAAGGCCGCGGCCAAGTCGCTGGGGTTACCCTTATATCGATATCTGGGAGGCGTCAATGCCAAGGAGCTGCCAGTGCCGATGATGAATATCCTCAACGGCGGCAAGCATGCGGATAACCCCATTGATATTCAAGAATTCATGATTGTTCCTACCGGGGCGGAGAGCTTTGCCGAGGCCCTGCGGATGGGAGCGGAAGTCTTCCACCATTTGAAGTCCTATCTGAAGGAAAAGGGATTGAATACCTCGGTGGGGGATGAAGGCGGTTTTGCTCCCAGCCTAGCCTCGGCTGTAGATGCCCTGGGCGCCATCATGAAGGCCATCGAGCAGGCTGGCTATCGCCCTGGGGAAGACGTTATGCTGGCCATTGATACCGCTGCCAGCGAGCTTTATCGCGATGGGGTTTATCACTTCAGTGGAGAACAAGTGACTCGTTCCACCGAGGAGCTAATTGACTACTACGTAGGGCTGGTGGATCAGTTCCCAATTATTTCCATTGAAGATGGTTTGGCTGAAGATGACTGGGATGGCTGGAGGAAACTGACCCGGCGCTTAGGCGAGCGGGTCCAGCTAGTTGGAGACGACCTGTTTGTGACCAACGTTGAAAAACTGGGTCGGGGTATCCAGGAGGGGGTAGCTAATTCTATCCTAATCAAAGTAAACCAGATTGGCACTCTCACCGAAACCTTGGATGCCATGGAGATGGCTAAGAAAGCTGGCTATACCGCAGTGGTGTCGCACCGCTCCGGGGAAACCGAGGATACCACTATCGCCGACATTGCCGTGGGTATGAATGCCGGCCTGATCAAGACCGGAGCTCCTTCGCGTACCGATCGGGTGGCCAAGTACAACCGGTTGCTACGGATAGAAGATGAATTGGAGATTGTTGCTAGTTATCCGGGTCGGAGAGCCTTTTACCAGATTTTCGCCCTAAGGTAGCCGCTTAGCGGACAGTTTACCGATCTCGGTAGAGCAGCTTACCCAAAGTAACTGGCCCCACGTAAGGTGGGCACAATTCCTTGACTGCTTCCAGGCGCAGCAGGCTGGAAGTGTACCAAGGTAGATCAGCAGGGGGCGGCGGACCGATGAGGTCCGCCGCCTCTGGATATTCCTGGGCTACAAAGCTAGCGCTGGGTAGGGTATAACGGTGAAACTGGGGGATGACCATGGTAATGGCAAAGCCAGCTTGCAGGATGGCCCGTTCCAAGTCATACCAGCGCTGGACAGAGGATTCGACGCTGGTAAGGCCTAGGTAAAGCGCAGCACCAGGACCAACCAGAGCTTGGGCGCAGCGCGATAGGAACAGCTTGAAACCGGCCTTGGTTTCCACCGGATCCGTGACCGCTAAGGTGAACTGGGAGTCCAAATCGGAGGGTAGCTCCTTCTGGGCATCGTAAAGCCTGACCTCTAGGTTTAAATTGTAAGCAGAACTGGTTTGGGAGATGAACTCCACCAGCCTAGGGTCAATCTCCAGAACCGTCACCCGGTTGGGGAGTCCGGTCATAGCGGCGGCTATCCCCACCAAGTCATCGTCGCCTAGGATTAAGAGGTTGGCCCCCTCCAGGTCTCCGCAATTGAAGATAGTCTTTACTCTTTCTACCGTAAGCTCTGGCCAAATGGGTCCTTGATCGTAAACCGTATCCGGCCGCGGCCGCTGCCGGCAAATGGACTGCATTTCTTTAGTAAGGGTTGAGAAGTCGGGATCCTTGGGGGCAGGCCCAGTCCGGGCAAATTTCGGTCCGTGGCGCCGGATCAGGCTTTCATCGAGGAGCTGATGCAAGGCTTGGGCTAGGATCTCGATGGGTGCATTGGTGACAGCCAAAAGCTCCCAAAAGCTTTGGGGCTGCTCTAATTTCCGTATCACCTGGCGCATGAGCTTGCGGACGGCCAAATCGGAATTAAAGGCGCCTCCCTGCATATTATTCCCCCAGTTTGTCTCTTGGGTTATGCCTTGGTTAAGGCTCCGTTATCTGTTATAGCAAAAGGGCTCTAACTACGTCAACCGGAGCCCATTGTCCCTGGAGACGAAGTTCCTTTTTCTAGGCGCGGAACCGATAAAGCCTTGGCCATGTCGTTTCGCGGCGGCGCTGTTACCGGGCTGGCAGTTACTGCCCTGAGCCTTTTGGGGGTAGCTGGACTCTTTTATGCTTTTGGAGGTGCGACCCGTCCCCAAGAGGCGCCCTTGTCCATCGTGGGGTTTGGGTTCGGAGCTAGCTTCGTAGCCCTGTTTGCCCAGCTGGGCGGCGGCATATACACCAAGGCGGCCGACGTCGGCGCCGACTTGGTGGGTAAAGTAGAGGCAGGCATTCCCGAGGATGATCCCCGAAATCCGGCTGTAGTGGCTGACCTGGTGGGAGACAATGTGGGCGACTGCGCCGGCCGTGGCGCCGACCTGTTTGAGTCCACGGCAGCTGAGAACATTGGAGCCATGATCTTGGGAATCGCCTTGTTTCCGGTGTTTGGTGTCAACGGTATTCTGTTTCCTTTAGTGGCGCGCGCTTCCGGGATCATTGCCAGCATCATCGGTATGTTTTTTGTTCACACCGATGAAAAGTCCGATCCCATGAGCGCTTTAAACCGCGGCTATATAGTGACTTCCATTTTGGCGGCTTTGTTCCTCTACTTTGTCAGCCGTTCCATGCTCAGTGCCCCAGGAGTAAATTTCCTCTACTTCTATGGAGCCGCGCTGATTGGCCTGGCGCTTAGCTTTGTCTTTGTTTACATCACCCAGTATTATACCTCTTACAGTTACCGTCCAGTGAAATCCATCGCCGAGGCCTCCAAAACCGGCTCGGCCACCAATATCATCACTGGCCTATCGGTAGGGATGGAGAGCACAGCTCTCCCGGTAATCGTAATAGTTATAGCTATTCTGGCGGCCCATTGGCTGGGCTCCCACAGCGGTCTGGCCAATGGTGGGCTTTACGGTACGGCGGTGGCTACCATGGGAATGCTTTCGGTGGCCGCGTACATTTTGGCCATGGACACTTTTGGCCCCATCACTGACAACGCTGGAGGCATCGTGGAAATGTCGGGAGCCCCGGAGGCTATCCGGCGGCGGACTGACCGGCTTGATGCGACCGGCAATACCACTAAAGCCCTAACCAAAGGGTATGCCATTGGTAGCGCTGCCCTGGCCACTTTTCTGCTTTTCTCCGCTTACATCGATGAGGTGAAGATCCGCCTAGGCATCACCGGCAACTTCCCCGTCGATATAGGCAAGCCGGAAGTATTTGCCGGCGCCTTTATTGCGGCTATGGTGGTATTCCTGTTCAGCTCTACTGCCATCCGGGCGGTAGGTAGAGCGGCCCAGTACGTGATCTTAGAAGTACGCCGGCAGTTTAAGGAAATCCCTGGCATCATGGAAGGAACGGCTCGCCCGGAGTACGGTCACTGCGTTGATATTGTCACCCGGGGTGCGCTCAAGGAGATGGTGGTGCCGGGCCTGATCGTGGTGGTAGCTCCGGTTATTGTTGGTGTAGCTTTGGGTGCTGAGGCGGCAGCTGCCTTCCTAATGGTAGGCACGATTAGCGGCGTGATCCTGGCCTTGTTCCTCAATAACGGTGGTGGAGCCTGGGATAACGCCAAGAAATACATCGAGTTAGGCAATTATGGGGGTAAAGGATCGGAGGCGCACAAAGCTGGCGTGGTCGGCGATACCGTGGGCGACCCCTGCAAGGATACCGCCGGTCCCTCGCTTCATGTTTTGGTCAAGCTGATCAGCACTATCACCTTGGTTTTAGCGGGACTATTCTTGTAAAACTCAATGCTCAGCTAGCTTGGGCACTGATTTTCAAGCGACGGGCCTTATTCCCGTCTGTGGCCAACGCAGGGGGTAATAAGGCCCTGCTTGCTTGGATTTCAGCCTGGGCCAATCCAGGTGGGCGGCTCAAGGTTGGGCTGGTGGTGGCTATGGCTGGGCAATAGCTTGTTCGGTTTGACAGGGTATGCTAAAATGAATACGTTCTCTGTAAATCCTTGTAAGGGGGTGACAAATTGTATATAGCCCTCACTGTCATTCAAGTTATCATCTGTATTCTGCTCATTATTACCGTTCTGCTACAATCGGGGCGCAGCGCTGGTCTCTCCGGAGCTATTGCCGGTGGAGCAGAGACTCTATTTGGCAAGAAAAAGGGGCTGGACGACCTCTTGGGTCGCATCACCGCAGTTTTAGCGGGCTTGTTCTTATTAATCACCTTAATAATCGCACTAGTCGCTCGCTAAGCTAAGCTGAATCTTGCCTTAATGAAGTAGCGTTGAAGCAGTCGGGGCTCCCTTGGGTTGAGTGGATCGTCTAGCCAGCCTCACAACCAGGCATGAAAAAGCCCATAGGGGATGCTGAGGCGCTGGTCCGGAAGGACATTAAGCCGAGCGGAGGAACAGCGCCCTAGCTGAGAATACATGTTTTCGTGGAGGAGGAAGAAATAATTGGAAAGGGATCTGCTTTATCTCATCCCAATAGCGGGTGGGGTTGCTCTTCTTTTTGCCTTATATTTGATAACCCGGATTAATAGTGCTGACCCTGGGACCAAGCGCATGCAAGAGATTTCCTCAGCTATTCATGAAGGAGCTATGGCCTTCTTAAAGCGGGAATACAGCATCCTGGTCTTTTTTGTAGGTGGCATGGCCGCCCTAATTGTAATCCTTGGCTTTTCTACCAAGGGAGCTGAGAGCCTACAGCCGATTACCGCGGTTCCCTATATAATTGGCACTTTGTGCTCAATCGGCGCTGGCTACATAGGTATGCAGGCGGCAACCCGGGCCAATGTTCGCACGGCCAACGCTGCTCGAACCAGCGCCAATAAAGCCCTCAACATTGCCTTCTCTAGCGGCTCAGTCATGGGGATGTGCGTAGTAGGCTTAGGTCTGGTGGGTCTCGGCATCGTCAACCTTTTATGGTCGCATAATACTAGCATCGTCAACGGTTTTGCTTTAGGGGCAAGCTCCATTGCTCTATTTGCCAGGGTGGGCGGTGGTATATATACCAAGGCAGCTGACGTGGGTGCCGACCTAGTGGGCAAGGTGGAAGCCGGCATCCCCGAGGACGATCCTCGAAACCCGGCAGTTATTGCTGACAATGTGGGCGACAACGTAGGCGACGTGGCTGGGATGGGGGCGGATCTGTTTGAGTCCTATGTCGGGTCGATTGTGTCGGCCATTGCCATTGCCGCTGCCTTTTCCATTCCGGGCGGGACTATGGCGCCCCTGCTCATCGCCGCTGCTGGTATTGTTTCCTCTATCATCGGCACTTTCTTTGTCCGGACCGACGAAGGCGCCAACGCCCAAAGAGCCCTTAATACCGGCACTTTAGTGGCCAGCGTTTTAGCTATTGCTGGCACCTACCTAGTTACCCGTTTCTTTTTGGCTGCTCAGTTTACTGTTGGTTCTGCCACCTATACCAATCTAGGCGCTTTCATTGCTACCGTGGCCGGCCTGGTGGCGGGAGTATTAATTGGACGAATCACCGAGTACTACACTTCCGCTCAGTATAAACCGGTGAAAGGCATCGCCCAGGCTTCAGTTACCGGTACCGCCACCAATATTATTGCTGGCATGTCTACTGGCATGCTGAGCACCGTCTTGCCGATTTTAGTGATAGTGATCGGCATCTTGGTTGCCTACATGTTTGCCGGCATCTATGGGATTGCTTTAGCGGCGGTGGGCATGCTTTCTACTACCGCCACTACGGTGGCAGTAGATGCTTATGGTCCGGTGGCCGATAACGCTGGAGGTATTGCGGAAATGGCAGAATTACCTCCGGAAGTAAGAAAGATCACCGATGCTCTGGATTCGGTTGGCAACACCACCGCTGCCATTGGTAAGGGCTTTGCTATTGGTTCCGCAGCCCTCACCGCCTTGGCACTGTTTTCAGCTTACTCCACCGCTGCCAAGATCACGGCCATCGATTTGATGCAGCCTAGCGTGGTAGCTGGGGCCTTCATTGGCGGCATGTTGCCCTTTGCTTTTGCGGCGCTAACCATGCAGGCGGTGGGGAACGCCGCCCAAGATATGATCCAGGAGGTACGACGCCAGTTTAAGAGCATTCCTGGCCTGATGGAAGGTAAGGCCCGGCCGGATTATGCCCGCTGCGTATCCATCAGCACCGCCGCTGCCATCAAGCGGATGATCCTGCCCGGCTTAATTGCGGTGGCTGCTCCCTTGATAGTGGGGTTGTTGCCGGGATTGGGCAAGGAAGCCCTGGGAGGAATGCTGGCCGGGGCGACGGTTACTGGTTTTCTGCTGGCGGTTATGATGGCCAATGCCGGCGGGGCTTGGGATAACGCCAAAAAATATATTGAGAGCGGCCAGCACGGAGGTAAGGGTTCGCCCGCTCACGCCGCTGCTGTATCCGGGGATACGGTTGGCGATCCTTTTAAAGATACTTCTGGCCCATCGATGAATATTCTGATTAAGCTGATGAGCATAGTAGCCTTGGTCTTTGCTCCCATCTTCATGTAGATTGGCTTTGATTATCTGGGGTAACGAGATTTGCCTTCGAACCACAAGGGGAGTGCGGGTCACAACCTGAGGCTGGGCCGGTGGGCGAGCGGTTTGGCCCTGCACTCCCTTGGCTTTTGGCAAGAGAACCATTACATGAGGGGGCGCTCATTATGTCTCGAGGGTTGAGCAATTATTGCTTTGGCTGCGGACCGGCCAACCCTTGGGGATTGCAGCTCAAGTTTTATCTGGACGGAGATCTGTGCTGTACCAAGATATCCATACCTGAGCATTTCCAAGGCTACCCAGGCATAGCCCATGGGGGTATTGTCAGCACTATCTTTGACGAGCTGATGGCTAACCACCTTTACCTCCACCAAGTTGTGGCCATGACGGCTGATCTGCAGGTGCGATTTAAAAAACCAGTTCCCACCGGGAAGCCCTTGCTTTTCCGCAGTCGATTGCTCTCTACTGGTCGCCATCGGCTATCGGAGCTGGAGGCTTGGGCGGAATTGGATGGGGAGGTTTTGGCTCAGGCGCGGGGAAAGATGATGCTTGCTCCCTTCGATCCCATGACCTATATGGCCAAGGCGGGGAAGGGCAATAATAGGGGGGAGGGGAATGGGATAGATATGCAACGGGACGAAGCTCTAAAAGTCATGCAAGCTAACCTTAAAAACGGCAATTTGCAAAAGCATTGTTTGGCGGCAGAAGCAGTCATGCGGGAGCTGGCACGCCACTTTGGCGAGGATGAGGAGCTTTGGGGATTAGCTGGCTTACTACATGACATCGATTACGAGGAGACCAAGGCCGATCCGGCCAGTCACAGCCGCATCGGGGCCGAGAAGTTAGAAAAGCTGGGACTGCCCCTGGAAGTGGTATATGCGGTCAAGGTACATAACCCGGCCCACGGGTTGCCGCGGCAGTCGCTTATGGATAAGGCCCTTTATGCTGCCGATCCCTTGACGGGATTCATTGTAGCCGCGGCTTTGGTTCAGCCTGACAAGAAATTGGCCAAGGTGGATGTACCCTTCCTGTTGCACCGCTTCCGGGAAAAAGGGTTTGCGCGGGGAGCCAACCGAGAACAAATGCAGTCGTGCGAGGAAATGGGGTTGAGCCTAGAAGAATTCTTGGCCCTTGGCCTTAAAGCTATGCAAGGCATCGCCGGTGAGCTGGGTTTATAGAGTAAAGTTGACTGGGCGCCAAGGTAAAGAAAGGGGCGCAGACCGATTGGCGGCGACGGACAGGCGACTGGACCGGAATGAAATCCTTAATTATATGCGACAAGCAAGCTACAAACCGATGTCAGCTGAGGAGTTGGCCCAGGCCTTAGAAGTGAGGAATCTTGGGCCTTTCTTGGCTTTACTTGGCTCCATGGAGGCCGATGGTG
The DNA here is from genome assembly GCA_014360065.1 of Clostridia bacterium. NCBI lineage: Bacteria > Bacillati > Bacillota > Clostridia > Clostridia bacterium. The sequence continues at coordinate 21,523 of JACIYF010000040.1, forward strand.
ATATTGTCTTAACCCGCAAGCATCGCTATGGAATTCCTGAGCGGATGGGGTTGGTGGTAGGCTGCCTGCAAGGCCATCCCCGCGGCTATGCCTTCTTGATACCTGATGATGCTGCCAGGGAAGATGTCTTTGTTCCTCGGTCGGGGCTTAATGGGGCCATGCATCGAGATCGGGTAATAGTGCGCATCAACCGGTCAGCAGCCTTGGCTGGCGGGCAGGCGGAGGGCGAAGTAATTCGTATCCTGAAGCGCGGCAGCCAGCGGCTGGTGGGAACCTTCGAACGAGTCCGCCAGCACGGGTTTGTTGCCCCTGATGACCAGCGCATTGGAACCGACATCCTAATACCCCGGGGAGCAGCCGCGGGGGCCAAGCCTCATGACAAGGTAGTGGTGGAGATTACTGCCTGGCCCTCAGCCCGGCGGGGGCCTGAAGGCAGGGTGGTGGAGGTTTTAGGCCGGGAGGGAGAACCAGGGGTAGACGTGCTGAGCATCATTAAGCAGCATGACCTGCCGCTGGAGTTTCCTGCGGCTGTATTGGCTGAAGCCAAGAAGGTACCCCAGGAAGTCACTGCTTTTGACCGGCACGGCCGACGGGATTTACGGGACTTATTGATGGTTACCATCGATGGCGAGGACGCCAAGGATCTAGATGATGCCGTCTCTTTGGTTCCGGAAAAGGGCAATACTTACCAGTTGGGAGTCCATATCGCCGATGTCAGTTACTACGTCCGTGAGGGAAGCCGCTTGGACGCTGAGGCCTTCCGGCGCGGAACCAGTGTCTACTTGGTAGACCGGGTGATTCCCATGCTGCCGCCCCAGCTTTCCAATGGTATTTGCAGCCTCAACGCGGGAGTAGACCGGCTGGCCCTTTCGGTATTGATGCGGGTGAGTTATCGAGGTCGAGTCCTAGACTACGAAATTGTCCCCTCGGTTATCCATGTGCACAAGCGGCTCACCTACAACTTAGTGCGCCAGCTCATTGAGGAGAAAGACCGGGAGCTGCGCCAGGAGCACCGGGAGCTGGTACCAATGCTTGAGCGCATGGGCCGGCTAGCCACCGCCCTGCGGCAAAAGCGGCTGGCCGGTGGTGCCATTGATTTTGACCTCCCCGAAGCCAAAGTAATTCTGGATGAACGGGGCCGCCCTAAAGAAGTAGTGCGAGCGGTACGATCGCTGGCCGACCAAATCATCGAGGAGTTCATGATCTTGGCCAATGAGACGGTAGCCCGGCACCTGGAGGCCAACGGGTTACCGGGAGTATACCGGGTGCACGAGGACCCCGATCCAGAAAAGATTTCCAACTTGAACAAGTTTTTAGGACCCCTGGGC
>JACIYF010000041.1 GCA_014360065.1 Clostridia bacterium
TTGCTTCCTGGATCAATAACCTCTGGACTACTGCTTCGGCTTGCTCCGGGGTTAACCTAGTCCCGGAGCTTATTCCCAATTCTTCGAGCTCGCCTTGCTGTCCGGTTTCGGCTACCTGGTAGCGGTTTTGTTCGGTATCGGCCCGCCAGGTGAGGTAAAGGGTGGGCCGGGCTAGGGCAGCGCCCACTGCGTTGGCGGATTGGTAGTAAGGCGGAAGCCAGTGTCGGCAGCCCAGCTTCCGAGCTAGGCGCGGGGCGATGGCGGCGGCTGCCGCCCCGATGCCGATGATCAAATCGGGACGGGCCGTGCGGCCCTGCATGATTTCCCACACCCGGTAAGCCGGCTCCTCACGCCAAGCCTGAAACATGGCTTCTACCGCCGAAGCTAAATCGAATACGAATTGCTCCACCACCGCCTGGGCTAAGCGGCCGAGGCCGGCGGCCTCTCCAGCATCGCCGTCCGCTGGCGTGGTTCCGGAGTCGGGCATCAGGCGGCCTAGGGCGGCCTTAGCCCGGTCCCGGTCCCCTATGCTGGCCTCTCCCAGGTAGCGCAAAGCATCGGTGAGGGTAGGCGCTGGGCCGCCCAAGCAAGCTGCTGGTCCCAGGCGCTCCGGGCCGATGTGCAGATCCAGCCCTTCCCCCTCCCGCCTGACCTGAGAATCTCCTCCCCGGGGGAGAGATCGAACCGCCAGCGCTCGGACGTGGGTAAAGAGCTGGCTTGCACCTGGTGGCGCTCCCGGCCAGGCCAAGGCGGCACCCTTGCTGGCCAGCAGGGGCTGGCCGTTAAGAATTAAGGCCAAGTCGGTGGTAGTGCCGCCGATATCGATTACTACCGCGGTCAATGGGGAGCCCTCGGTTCCCGGTAGCCGCTCTGAGCCCGAGGCGGCTTGGCCCAGGGCCAGCGCCCCCAAGGCGCTGGAAGCTGGTCCGGAAAAGATGGTTTCCACCGGGTGGCGCTTGGCTTGAGCCAGCGGCAGGGCGCCGCCATCGGCCTTAACTACGTAAGCGGGAGCAGCTATACCCCTTTTCTCCAGCGCCGCCTCCACCTGCTCCCAAAATCTTTGGTAAGCCTCCTGGGTTACCGCAGTTAGGGCGGTAGTTGCCGCCCGGCGGGGCAGGTTGAGCTGGCCGCATAGCTCGTGGCTCAGGAATAGCTTCAGCTCTGGGTAGTGCTGGGCGGCCAAGTCCCTGACTTTAAGCTCATGGGCCCAGTTACGGACGGCAAATTTGCCGGCCACTGCTACCCGCTGGACTCCTGCTGCTACCATTTGTCCCAGGTGCTTTAGCACCTCTTCTTGCTCCAAAGCGACTATTTCCCGCCCCCGGTAATCGATGGCTCCGGCTGCTACATGAACCGGCCAGGGGAAGCTAAAGGAGCTGGGATTAACCCCCGGCCCGGGTAGGAGGAGGATAGCTGCTTTGGGCAGATGGCCTTGGGCAATCAGGTTGGTTACCAGGGTAGTGCTAAAGGTTATCCGCTCTAGCGCCCCTGGGTCCATGCCTGAGAGGAGCTCATCCAGCACCGCTGTCAGCACTGAGAGCAAATTATCTTCAGTTGGGCGCTTAACGGTGCGGATTATCCGGCCTTCTCCGATCAAAGCGCCATCGGTATAGGTTCCGCCCACGTCGATACCTAAGAGCACCAAACCCACCTCTTTAATGGCATCTTTAATGACATTATCTCCCATGCCGTGCTAGCTTTAGTATTCGCCACCAGGTTAGCCTTCCCTCTTTGGGGCATATCTTGGATGAAAGTGCATACAATCGTAGAAGAGGAAGTAGCTGCCAAAAGGAGGTAGCCCCATGGAGCGCAAGCGGTGGGTAGCCATGGTCTCCGTCCCTGGGCAAAAGAGCCGATCTTTTTGGGTCGGCGTTGCCCTGCTCGTGGCTTTGCTTTTAGCCCTGAGCTTAATGTTTGGCCCTCTGGCCCTGGCAACTAAGAACTTGGTCCTAGCGGTGGCCGGGACGATTAGACAATTGCCCATCTACAGCGTGGGCACGGATGAAAAGAAAATTGCCTTTTCCTTTGATGCTACTTGGGGCGCGGAACGCACTCCCAAAATCCTGGACATCCTCGACCGCTATCAGATCAAGACCACTTTCTTCCTCACCAACATCTGGCTCAAGGATTATGCTCCCCAGGCCCAGGAAATTGCCCGGCGCGGCCACGAGATCGGTATGCACTCGGCTACCCATCCCCAGTTCACTTCCCTTTCCGAAGCCCAGATGCAAAAGGAGCTACAGGATAACCATGACCGCATCTTGGAAGTGACTGGCAAAAAGCCGAAACTCTTCCGGCCGCCCTTCGGCGATTACAATAACCAGGTAATTGAAGTGGTAAAACGCATGGGCTTCATCCCTATCCAATGGAGCATAGATTCTCTGGACTGGCGGGATTTGAGCGGGACCGAGATTAGCCAGCGGGTACTCAGGCAGGCGGCTCCGGGAGCTATTGTCCTCTTTCATAATGATGGTAAGTACACTCCCGAGGCCCTGCCGGTTATCATTGAACAGCTTAAGGCCGATGGTTATCAGATTGTGCCTATCTCAGAGCTGCTTCTGCCTGGCGATTATTACGTGGATGTGCACGGGGTACAGCGGCCCGCCCGCTAGGTCTCGTCCATGGCGGCGGGCGACGTGCTCGCGGGGCTAAGCCAGCCGCTTCGCCATTGCCGGGGGCGGAGATGGATCCGGGCAATACCGGGGATGGGCCGAAAGCAAGGTAGCTTGGGCGGTTCGCAGCCTATCGAGATCGGATGCGGGGGAGAACAGGTTGATCCAGGCGCTGGCGCCGGTGGATCTCTAGAATTTCGGCCCGCAAGAGCTCAAGCCGGTCGGTGCTAATATCGATCTTGGCGGCAATCTCAGCATCGCTCTTTCCTGCTTTCCAGGCCCGGATGATCCGGCGCACATCCACCCGATATTTTTGGGAGAGCGCCAGGTGGTCAAGTTCCGGCTCTCGGAGGATTCGCTGCCGGCGCTGCTCCACTCTTATCACCTCGCCCTTAACTTCTCCACCCGGGCGGCGGTTCATGAGGCCAGCCGCCTAGTAGTTTTTTTCAGCATGTGCTAAAATTACATGGATATGAACCTCTAGGCACAGGTGGAAAGCCGCTAATGGCGATGCCAATAGTTGAAGCCTTGGCAGCTTATAATGACAAAGGCTATATACCTTTCCATACGCCTGGGCACAAACAGGGGCGGGCCTGGGGATGCTGGGAGTCGTGGGGCAGATCCCTTGGGGGCCTCTGGTCCGGGGGCCTTCGGTCCTGGCCGCTGGCCGGCGAGTTTTGGCGAGCCGATCTTACCGAAGTTCCCGGCCTCGATGATTTAGCTTGCCCAAAGGGAGCGATTGCGGAAGCTGAGAGGCTTTCCGCCCAGGCGTTTGGCGCGAAGCAGAGCTTCTTTTTGGTCAATGGGGCCACGGTGGGCATTCAGGCGTTGATGCTGGCCTGGTGCGGTCCAGAAGATAGGGTTTTAGTTCCCCGCTATGCTCACCGCTCTATCTGGGCCGGGTTGGTGCTAACCGGTGCCCGGCCGGTGTACTTGCAGCCAGAATTGCATCCTCGGCTGGGTTTTCCCTTGGCGATCACCGTGGAAGAAACGCGGCGGGCTTTGCGGGAGGCTCCTTCAGCCCGGCTATTATGGCTGGTGCATCCCAGCTACTATGGTATAACCTCAAGAGCCCAAGCAATTATCCAGGAGGCCCAAAGGGCGGGGGTGCCCGTGGTAGCTGATGAAGCCCACGGGTCTCACTTTATATGGGACCGGCGCCTGCCAGAGCCAGCCCTGGCCTGCGGGGCCAAAGCCTCAGTCCAAAGCTGGCATAAAACTCTGGTTTCCCTGACCCAAAGCGCAGTCTTGCATCTGGGCGACGACCAGTGGGGGCAGGCGGTGGCCGGAGCTCTACGCTTGCTGCAATCCAGCAGCCCCTCTTATCTGCTGTTGGCCTCCTTGGACGCCTGCCGGGAGCTAATGGCCACCCAGGGGCAGAGCATCTGGGGCCGGACGGTGGACTTGGCCTTGGAGGTGCGCCGGCGGCTAGTTCGGCTGGCCGAAGCTAAGGGCCTGGAGCTGGTTGGTGAAGAAGTGTTGACCATTCCTGGGGTAGGGGGATGGGATCCCACTCGCTTGGTGATCTCGGCTGCCCAAGGGTGGGGATTGAGTGGCCCGGATCTGGCCTCGGTTCTCCGAGATGAAGGTATCCAGGCAGAAATGGCCGATGCCCAAAGCGTGGTTCTGCTCGTTACTCCTGGGGATGACGAGGAGACGATTAGCCTTCTTGCCCAGGCTTTAGAGCGAATAGGCCAACGGGCGGGAAAGACCAGGGTAGCAGGTAGCCAGGCTAGGTCATCTAGTGGCCAGGGTTTCCCTTGGTCAGCGCCCTGGCCGCGACCGCAGGTAGCCCTTAGCCCCCGCCAGGCCTACTTGAAACTAAAGTCGTCCCCAGAAGCGCGGGCGGTGCCGCTGGCAGAGGCCCAGGGCTTGGTAGCAGCGGAGATGGTTTGCCCTTACCCGCCCGGGGTGCCGCTATTATGCCCGGGAGAGGTAATCGACCAAGAAGTGATAGCCTGGATTAAGGAGCTTCGGGGCCGAAAGCTCTATTTTCAAGGAGCCAGCGACCCCAGCCTGAAGAGCATTTTAGTTTGGGACAGATAAACGGCCCGCCGCAGCCTGAGCCGGAGCTTTAGGTGGCTCCGCGCAGGATTACGGAGCGGAGGAACAGCGCCCCAGCTGGAAATATATGTTTCTTCGGAGGAGATCGGAGAGCAAGTGGCACGCGGCGCAGGTCGACTAATTACTATAGAAGGTATTGACGGGACCGGAAAGAGTACCCAGGGCCGGAAGCTGGTGGATTTCCTCCGGCAGCGAGGGCATGATGCTCTCCTCACCAGGGAGCCGGGCGGCACCGAAGTGGGGGAGAGGATCCGTCGCCTTTTGCTTGACTGCAATTCCGGCCACATAGCTGCGCCGGCGGAGCTCTTTCTTTACCAGGCGGCTCGGGCCCAGCACGTGCAGGAGGTCATCCTCCCTGCCCTCCAGAGGGGGCAGTTGGTGGTAGCCGACCGGTTTGTCGATTCCAGCCTGGCTTACCAAGGATACGGGCGGGGGTTGGATCTGGAATTGATCCGCACCCTCAATCGCGCCGCCACCGGGGATCTAGTTCCGGATCTAACCTTGCTGCTCGACCTAGATCCGGAGGCAGCTCTGGCCCGGGTGGGCAACCGGGTTCAGGCGGGGACGGACCGGTGGTTTTTCGGCCTCCGGGACCGCCTGGAGAAGGAGGGGCTGGAATTTTACCGCCGGGTGCGCCAGGGCTTCTTGGAGCTGGCCCGGCTAGAACCGGAGCGCTTCCGGGTGATCGCTGCCGATCTCGACCCCGATGCGGTGTTTAGGCGCATGGGCGAGATAGTGACCCAATGGCTGGAGAATGAAAGAATATAGTTTCGCGGAAGATCTAGGCTGAGGACGAAATTATGATTAAGCTTTCGGAGATCCTAGGGCAGGAAAGAGCAGTGCGGCAGCTTGAGCGGGCCTTGGCTGAATCCAAGGTGGCTCATGCCTACTTGTTTTATGGACCGCAAGGAGTAGGCAAGGAGACTACCGCCTGGGCCTTTATCCAGTCGCTGGAATGTAGACAGCTAGGAGCCCGTAGGCTGCCGGCGAATAACCTGCCGGCCCATGACCTTACGGCCCGTGGCATGCCGGCCCATGGCGTACCGCTCCACGACCTTGCAGCCCATGGCTCAACCGATGCCTGCGGGTTTTGCCCGGCGTGCCGCCAGGTGGAAGATGGTAACCATCCCGACGTCACGGTGGTGCGGCCCCAGGGCGCCAGCCTCCGCCTGGCGCAAGTGAAAGAGCTGCAAGGGCAGATAGCCATGAAGATGGTGCAAGGGCCGTACAAGGTGGCCCTAATTGCCCAAGCCGAATGCTTGACTCCAGAGGCGGGCAACAGCCTGCTCAAGACCCTGGAGGAACCGCCGGCAGGAAGCGTATTCATATTAATATCAAGCCAAGCGCACCTGCTTTTGCCCACGATCGTCTCCCGGTGCCAGCCCATCTATTTTCGCCCGCTGGCGGGCGAGGTGGTAGAGCAGGCGCTAACAAGCCACGGCCTAGAGCCTAGCCAGGCCAAGCAGCTAGCGGCTATCGGCGGGGGGAGCCTGGGTCGGGCGCTGGCTCTGGCCCATGATCCGGCGGCTGGGGAACGAGCCCGGGAGTTAGATGCCTGGGTCCGGGATCTGGAGAAAGCGGCCCAAGCTGGGGACCCTAAGGCTAAACGAGCTAAAGCCGGAAATAGGCTGGATGCATCCGGGTGGGCCCAAGCGCTGCGGAGAGCTGAGCAATGGTCGGAGCGCGAGGACCTGGACGAGTTGTTAAACCTATTATCCAATTGGTGGTACCGAGAGATTGTGGCCAGGGAAAAATCCAGGCAGGATTCGGGCTGGGCCCGTCAGGGGTTTAAGGTAGTGGGGGAAGCCATCCAAGCCCTGAATCGCTCAGCCAATAAACGCCTGACTTTAGAGGTTATGTTTCTACGGTTACTGCAGCTTGCTGCCCAGAGACCATTCAAGCTGCACTTGGAGGGGGGATGAGATGGTTCAAGTGGTTGGCGTCCGGTTTAAGAAAGCCGGTAAGATATACTATTTCGATCCTAACCAGCACCGACTGCGCACCGGTGACCAGGTGATCGTCGAGACCACCCGGGGCGTCGAGTATGGGGTGGTGGTGGTAGGGCCGAAAGAAGTGCCCGAAGAAGAGATCGTACAACCGTTAAAAAAGGTAGTCCGGAAAGCCACGCGCCAAGACCAGCAGCGCTTGCGGGAAAAGGAACAGCGGGAGCAGCGCGCCTTTGCGGTGGCCCAAAATAAAGCTGATGAGCGGGGGCTACCTATGAAGATAGTAGGGGTGGAATACGCCTTTGATTTTTCCAAGCTTACCTTTTTCTTTACCGCTGAGGGGCGCATCGACTTCCGGGAGCTGGTGCGGGATTTAGCTGCCACTTTTCGCACCCGGATCGAGATGCGGCAAATCGGAGTGCGGGATGAGGCCAAGATCTTGGGAGGCATAGGTTGCTGTGGCCGGGAGCTTTGCTGCTGTGCGTTTTTGGGGGAGTTTGCCCCCGTCTCCATCCGCATGGCCAAGGATCAGCAGCTGTCCCTCAACCCGGGCAAGATTTCGGGGCTGTGCGGACGGCTGATGTGTTGCCTCAAGTATGAGAACGATTTCTACGAGGCCTGCCGTAGCTCGTATCCGCCCCAGGGGAAGCCGGTGATGACCCCCCAGGGCCGGGGCAAGGTGGTCAACTACAACGTCATCAAGAAAACGGTCACGGTGGAATTAGATGAGCTCAAGGCAGCTTTTGAGTTTCCCCTCTCGGAAGTCCGTCGGATCTGAGTGAGGAGTGCCTCATGCAGCTAGCTCCACAACCAGGCATGAAAAAAGCACGTAGGGGATGCTGGGGCGCTGGTCCGGAAGCGACATTAAGCCGACCCAGCACTCAACTACAAATTGCGTGCGGGTTCTCGTAGAGGCAGCGCAGGTGCAAGTAGGTGTTGCCGGTATGACCCGGTATAAAGCTGAGTGCTGGGCGCCGCAGCCTGAGCCGGAGCTTTAGGTGGCTCCGCGCAGGATTACGGAGCGGAGGAACAGCGCCCCAGCTGGGAATATATGTTTTTTGCAGGAGGTAGGGGCCGGTGAAGTTGAGCCAGAGCTTGGCCAATCTAGAGGAGATTCTGACGGCGGCGTTGGAGCAAGTTCGAGAGATGAAAGCCCGGGCCCGGGCGCTAGAGGAACAAAATGACCGGCTGCGGGAAGAATTATATGTCCTCCAGGGTGCAGGCGAGGCCAAGGCGCACTTGGAGCAACTTTATCGGGAAGGCTTCCATGTCTGCCCCGCCCATTTTGCCCGGCCCCGAGCCGGCCAGGAAGACTGCCTATTTTGCCTGAATTTCCTTCACCACCCCAGGCAAGGGGCAGGTTGATGGCAGAGCCAGGGAAGGACTGAGGTTCAGCCAGAGTAGTTACGGCGGAAACGGGGGCAGGTTGATGGTAGGGGCGAAGAAGAGGCCAGCGGGTGAGGGCACCCTGTTCTTAGTGGGCACGCCCATCGGCAACTTGGAGGACATGACCTTGAGGGGCCTTCGCATCTTGGAAGAGGCGGACCTAATTGCCTGCGAGGATACCAGGCGTACCAAGAAGCTCTTGAGCCATTTCAACATCCACACCCCGGTGACCAGCTACCACGAGCATAGCGGGCAAGGAAAGCTAAAGGAGCTACTTTTGCGGGTGCGGTCCGGCCAAAAGGTAGCGGTGGTATCCGATGCGGGCATGCCAGCCATATCCGATCCGGGGCGGGAGCTGGTGGCCCAGGCGGTGGCCGAGGGCTTGCATTTGGCTGTAATACCCGGCCCTTCCGCTTTAACTTCGGCCCTGGTGGTATCAGGCCTTCCACCGCAACCCTTTACCTTTTTTGGCTTTTGGCCCCGCACCAACAAGGAGCGGCGCAAGCTTCTACAAGAACTGGCCAGCATTCAGTGGACGGCGGTTTTCTATGAAGCTCCCCACCGCTTGGTGGAGACTTTGAAAGATCTGAGCCAGTGCTGGCCGTCCCGGCCAGTGGCGGTGGCGCGGGAGATAACTAAAGCGTTTGAAGAGGTGGTGCGAGGAAGCGCCGAGGAGGTCTACCGGCACTTTTTGGAACATGAGCCCCGGGGTGAGATAACCGTTATCGTGGGCCGGGCTGACCCGGCCGAGGCCGAAAAGGACCGGAGCAAGGAATCCCCCTCAGTCCTGGCCCAGGCCCTGAGGGAAGCCCAAGCCATGGCGGAAGAGGGGTACTCCCTTGCCCAGGCGGCCAAGGCCAGCGCCCAAAAATACCGCCTGTCCCGCCGCACCATTTACCGGGGCCTGATAGAGAAAACCCCTCTTCAGGGTGGGTCTGAGGAGGGGTAGCAGCCGAATCTTGGCTCGTGGGTAGTTGGTTGGCGCTGCGAATTTATACGGCTTCTTGAGCCATGGCCTGCAGGCAACTCTCGCACACGTTTTTGCCCTTAAAAACGTGGACGTTTTCCGCATTGCCGCAAAATACGCAGGCGGGTTCGTACTTCTTGAGGATGATGCGCTCTTGGTCGACGTAGATCTCTAGGGCATCTTTCTGATCTATGCCTAGCGTACGCCGGAGCTCAATGGGGATTACGACTCGACCTAGTTCGTCTACCTTGCGCACGATGCCGGTGGATTTGATCATTTTCTCCTCTCCTTCTCCAAGATTCGACAATATGCTTAGCTAGATAATACCAGGAATACCATTTAAAGTCAACGAATAAAATAACCTTTTGGATCGTTTTAATTACTTTTCAGGTCAACAATTTGGCGTTAACATAGAAACAACTGTTGCTCGAGGAGGCTTAGTATGAGTAAGGCTTATTACGTGACCACCCCCATTTACTATCCTAGCGACCGTTTGCATATCGGCCATGCTCTTACCACCACCATGGCTGACACCTTGGCCCGCTGGAAACGGATGCAAGGATACGACGTTTTTTTCCTCACTGGCTCCGACGAGCACGGCCTTAAGATTGAGCGCAAGGCTCGGGAGCAAGGAACTACCCCCCAAGAATATGTTGATCGAATCGTAGCCACTTTTAAACAGCTCTGGCAAAAATTGCTGATCTCTTACGACGATTTTATCCGCACCACCGAGGAACGCCACATCCGAGTGGTGCAACAGATCTTTCAGAAAATCTATGACCAGGGAGACATTTATAAATCCGAGTACGAAGGTTGGTATTGCGCCCAGTGCGAAGCTTTTTATACTCCTACTCAGGTCAAAGAATTTGAAGGCGGCCTCTGCCCTGACCATGGCATACCGGTGGAATGGATCAAGGAAGAGAGTTACTTCTTCCGCCTGAGCCGGTATGCTGATCGGCTGCTCCAGTATATTGAGGATCACCCCCATTTCATCCAGCCCGAATCCCGGCGCAATGAGATGGTGAGCTTCATCAAGTCGGGCCTAGAAGACCTATGCGTTTCCCGCACCACCTTTGACTGGGGCATCCCGGTACCCACGGATCCCAAGCACGTCATCTATGTTTGGATTGACGCCTTAACCAACTACATTTCTGCGCTGGGCTACGGCAGCGGTGACCCCAAGTTCGAGAAATTCTGGCCCGAGGCCCATCACCTGGTGGGCAAGGATATCGTCCGCTTTCACACCGTCATCTGGCCCATCATTCTCATGGCCGCTGGCATTGAACCCCCTAAGGAAGTATTCGGCCACGGTTGGCTTTTAGTTGAGGGGGGGAAGATGTCAAAAACTAAAGGCAACGTGGTTGATCCCATGGTGCTGATCGACAAGTACGGGGTAGACGCCATCCGCTACTTTTTGCTGCGGGAGATGCCCTACGGTGAGGATGGAGTTTATTCGGAGGAGGCCCTGGTCCGGCGCACCAATACCGATCTGGCCAACGACCTGGGGAATCTGATCAGCCGGAGCCTAGCTATGATCGAGCGCTTCGCCGGCGGAGTGGTACCGGAGCCGGGGCCGGAGGAGGAAGCTGACCGGGAACTAAGGGAGCTGGCCCAATCGCTGCCCCAGGCCGTAGATGTCGCTCTGGATCGGTACGAGTTTGCCGCCGCTTTGGCGGCCATCTGGAAGCTGGTGGCCCGGGCCAACAAATATATTGAAGATATGGCCCCCTGGAGCCTGGCCAAGAGGGCTGGCGCCGGGGGTAGCGCGGCTGGCGCCACGGGGAAAGGTGCGGACAATGGTGCAGCAGCCGGCACGGAGGATGCTGCTTGGGCCCGCCAGCGCCTCAACCGGGTGCTGTACAATCTGGCTGAGACCATTCGGGTGGTTACTGTCTTGGCTTCGCCCTTTATGCCGGCTATGCCGGACCGGGTCTGGCCTCAGCTGGGGATCGAGGGGTCGCCGGAGCTGGCCAGCTGGGAAAGCATCCAGCGCTGGGGAGCCCTTCCCCCCGGAACCCGAGTCCACCGCGGAGAAGCGGTCTTTCCCCGCATCGGGGAGCAAGGGGACGCGGCAGTAGCGGAGGAGCAAGGAGCAAAGAATCAACTCCGACAGACAGCACCAAAAGAGGGAAAAAGACACAAGGAGCATAAGGAGCAACTGGAGAAGAAGGAGGCAGCCCGCGTGACTGAACCAGAAACCGAGCTAATTTCTATTGAGGAATTCGCCCGCCTGGATTTGCGGGTGGCCGAGGTGCTGGCGGCAGAAAAGGTGGAAAAGACCGACCGCCTGCTCAAGCTCAGGGTCCGGATCGGCGATGAGGAACGCACCGTGGTAGCCGGTATTGCCCAGTATTACCGGCCAGAAGAATTGGTGGGGAAAAAGGTAGTGGTGGTGGCCAACCTCAAGCCCGCTACCCTGCGGGGTATAACCTCCCAGGGGATGATCCTGGCGGCGGTAGGCGATGACGGCTTAAGCTTGGTAACCCCCGAGCGGAATCTGGCCAGCGGGGCCAAGGTGAGATGACTTGGAAATGAAACTTGTGGATGTCCATGCTCACTTGACCGACGAAGCCCTGGCTCCGGAGATGGAGGCGGTGCTGGAGCGGGCTTGGGCGGCGGGAGTAGGGGCGGTTATTACCGTGGGCAATGATGAGGAAACCAGCCGGGCGGCAGCTGAGCTGGCTAGGAAGCGAACTGCCGGCCGGGTTGCTGCCGGCCTGGGTACTGGTCTAGGCACCGGCGAGCCAAGTGCTGCCGCCCTAAGTGCTGAGCAAGCAGGTACTCCTTGCCTTCCGGCCGTCTATGCTGCGGTGGGCTACCATCCTCACGATGCCCAAAGCGCTTCCGAGGCTGGACTTAGAAAGATCAGCGCCATGCTTGCGCGGCCTGAGGTGGTGGCGGTGGGGGAGATCGGCCTGGACTACTATTATGAGCTGTCTCTGCCGGTGGTGCAGCGGGAAGTATTCCGCCGCCAGATTCGGATGGCTCGCCGGGCTGGCAAGCCCATCATCGTGCACAGCCGCGATGCCCATGAGGATACTCTAAAGATCCTGAAGGAAGAAAAGGCGGAGGAGGTAGGCGGGGTAATGCACTGCTTTTCTGGAGATGACCAGGTAGCCAGGGCAGTGCTGGACCTGGGCTTCTACATTTCCTTTGCCGGGAACCTTACCTTTAAGAGCGCCCACGTCCTGCGGGAGGTAGCTGCCTGGCTGCCGCTAGACCGGATCATGGTAGAGACCGATTGCCCCTACTTGGCCCCCGAACCTCGTCGGGGCCGGCGCAACGAACCGGCCTATGTCCGCTACACTGCAAACATGCTGGCCCAAATCCGGGGGCTGCCGCTAGAGGAGCTGGCCCGGGCCACCAGCGCCAACGCCTGCCGCCTATTCCGCCTGCCCTTAGCTGAGTTTGTTCGCCGCGATTGAAGCCCTGCACCGCCAAGGCAGCCAGGTGGCGAGGGAATGGCTTAAGGCGGCTCTGTTGCGGGAAGAGGTGGCCATTGTGCCTCCGGGCGGCTCGCCTAAATTTTAGCTTGCGGCGCCAGGGGCTAAATCTGCCGGGTATAAACAATCCATAAATTGGCAATAATCTTCCCTGAACCGGTGCTATGGTTCGCCGGTGAGGGGGAGGGAAAAATGATAATTCCAGCATTGGCTGTATCGGGCCGCCCCTTAAAGGCGGCTTTTCTGATCCTGGTGGGATGCTGGCTGGTCTTGGGGGCGACGCTGACCTCCAGGCAGGCGAGCCTGCCATGGTTGGTAAACCAGGCGGGCCGGGTCCGGCCGGGAATTCAAGAGCAGGCGCCTTGGCCTGGGCCTCAGCCATGGTCGCTTGAGGTATGGGCCAAGCACCGGGCCCAGAACCAAACTCAGATCCAGGCTCAGGTTCAGGCCCAGACGCAGGTGCAGACCCAGGTCCAGCTGCCATCGGCCGGGCCGGGCGTATCCGCCCAACCTAGGGCTAAGAACTCTAGATTGACCTCAGGCTCTCAAGGCCGGGCCGGTCACCCCAGCTCCCGGCATGCCGGTGGCCGAACTTACTCCACCTTGGCCCTTAGAGAATTGCGGGCTAAGGTGGAATGGGCGGACATCCAGCCTTTAGTGGTTCGAAAGCTGTCCATGGAGGCTACCGCTTATACCCATACCGGTAACCGGACGGCAGCTGGCGTCTGGCCCTGCCCAGGAGTTATTGCCGTCGATCCCCGGGTAATCCCGTTGGGGACCTGGCTTTATGTGGAAGGCTATGGCTTAGGACAAGCACTAGATACCGGTGGCCTGATCAAGGGCCGGCGCATAGACTTATTTATGGATAGTGAGCAAAAGGCGGTAATCTGGGGGCGAAGATCGGTGCAGGTCTGTATCCTGCGGCCCCTACCTTAAAGCTAGTACCTTTCAGCCGGACTGCTGGTCCGGAAGTGGCCCCGCTCCGAACTTGGGGCGGTGAGCGCGGAGTCTGAGTCGGCGGCTGTCGAACTGTCCCCGACAACTTCTTAGGGCATTCTAGGTTATCTGCCATTTTGTGCCAAAGGAATCTTGAACTTCATAGCGAATTAACAGAACCAGACATATAGGAGGTGACCCATGGCTTCGGAGAAGGAGAGAAAAACCGGGTGGTGGCTAGCCCGGGCGGTGATTATTTTGCTTACGGCAGCTGCCATCATCTCTGTAAACGCGTGGCTTACCAAGACGGTTACTTTGACTTGTGATGGTAGGCAATGGGAGGTAAATACCAGGGCCCAGACGGTAGGCCAGCTGGTGCGCGAACAGCAGATAACCTTGGGGGAATTGGATGTAGTCGAGCCCGCCCTGAGCGCGCCCCTAAAAGATGGCTTACATATCCAGGTCCATCGCAGCTTCTCGGTCAAGCTGGTCAACGGCGACCAGGCCAAGGTCTATCAGGTGCGGCCGGGTAGCGATGTGGCTTGGCTCTTGAGCCATGCCCAGGTAGCTCTAGGGCCGGCTGATGTAGTAGAGCCGGGTCCCGAGTCACCCTTGGCTCCAGGGACTACGGTCAGGATCACCCGGGTAAGCCAGAAAACCATCAGAGAAGAGCGACCCATTCCCTTTGCCGTGGTTAGGCGGGGCGACCCCGATATGTTTCGTGGCATTGAAAAAGTAATTCAGAAGGGTCGAGAAGGTAAAGAAGTACGAATCTATCGGGTTACTTATCATAACGGCAAAGAAGTGAAGCGGGAACTGGTAGATACTAGCGTGGCCCAAAACCCTACCAATCAAATTGTAGCCTATGGCACCCTGCAGGTGGCTTCCCGGGGCGGGACCAGGTTTACGTTCGATCGGGTAATCGATGTCATTTCCACTGCTTACTCCCCAGCCACCGGGATTTATACCTGCACCGGGGCTAGAGCCCGGCGCGGCACCATAGCTGTAGATCCCCGCCTCATTCCCCTTGGCACCCGCCTCTACGTGGAAGGTTACGGGTTTGGGGTAGCTCAAGATGTGGGTAGCGCGATTCAAGGAGCTCGCATCGATGTTTTCTTTGAAAGCGAGGCCGAGGCGCAAGCCTGGGGGATCCGCCGGGTACGGGTTTACATTCTGCGCTAACCCCTGAGTCCAAGCAAGGTATAACGGCAGGCTGCACAGTAGGGGTACATGAGTAAGAGGATACGCTGGTGCCGGCCCGCTGGTCCGCAAGCGAAATTAGACCGAACAACTAAGCCACCTTAGCTAAGCTATGTGGAAGCGCGCCGGAGGGTAGGACGCCTGGAGCCAGCCACGGACATGAGGTCCGATTGGCCGGGCAGGCCGGCTTCAGTCCATCTTGCCCCTTTAAGCCTTGGGGGGTATAATAATCATGGATTGAGCCGGTTTCGTTTATATTTGA
Organism: Clostridia bacterium; assembly: GCA_014360065.1. Classification (NCBI taxonomy): domain Bacteria; kingdom Bacillati; phylum Bacillota; class Clostridia; species Clostridia bacterium. Next base: position 14,817 of record JACIYF010000041.1, read on the forward strand.
GCCTTTTTTGGGGCTATTGGCTTAGGAAGGGAATTATTTGGACCTTTCCGAGATGCGGCAGCTAGCAGCAAAATATGGTATTTATCCCCGGCGCAGCCTGGGACAGCACTTCCTGTTCGATGGCAACATCATTCGCCGCATAGTGAGGGAAGCCGAGGTAGGCCCCGAAAATGTGGTTTTAGAGATCGGCCCCGGCCTTGGTAGCATGACTCAGGCCCTAGCCGCTAAGGCCAAAAAGGTTATTGCCGTGGAGTTAGACCGGAGGCTGATACCGGCGCTCCAGGAAGCTCTTTGTAATTTTGATAACGTGAAGGTTATCCAGGGCGATGCTTTAAAGCTGGACCTGGAATCCCTGGTCCGCGCTCACGGTACGAGGCCGGGGCTAGCAGTTGGCCTAGAAGCTGGTGGTCGGCAGGAAGAGGTCAAGCCCCAGGGAGAGCCTGAGCCCAAGGCGGAGGCGGGCTCCAAGGATTACAAGGTAGTGGCCAACCTCCCTTATTACATTACTACGCCGCTGGTCATCCGCTTGCTGGAACGGTGTCCCGGAGCAGAGCTTCTGGTGTTGATGGTGCAGGAAGAAGTGGCCGAGAGGCTGGTGGCGGCTCCGGGCACTCCGGACTACGGAGCTCTAAGCGTGGCGGTCCAGTTTTATAGTCAACCTGAACTGTTGTTTAGGGTAAGGCCGACGGTATTTTGGCCCCGTCCCGAGGTAGGTTCAGCGGTGGTAAGGCTTTCGATCAAACCGCGGCTGGAACTTGAGGTTTCCGAGCGAGAGTTATTCTTTCGGGTGGTTCAGGCGGCCTTTGGGCGGAGGCGTAAGACCTTGGCCAATGCCCTGGAAGGCTTGAGATTGGAAGCAAGAGGCCATGCTGCCTTGACTAAAGAACAGGTTTTAGAGTTTTTAGCCAGGGCGGAGGTTGATGCTGAGCGCCGGGGCGAAACCTTAAGCTTAGATGAGTTTGCCCGGCTGGCCCAAGTTATAAGTAGGGAGTCCCAAAAACAGTTAAACGATCGGGGGTGAAAGCATGTATTTCTTCAGTCCTACTAAAGGTCGGCTAACGCTGGATGAGGTGTACCAGGATGCCATAGCTTTCATCGATGAGGATCCCCGGGCGAAATACAAGGTTATTATTGGGTCGGACTCCCAAACGCGGACTGGAGATACCTGCTTCGTAACCGCCATCATCGTGCACCGCATCGGCAAAGGTGCACGTTATTATTATCGGAGGAAAACCCACCGGCGCATGAGCAGCCTGCGGCAGCGGATCTTCTTCGAGACGGCGCTGAGCCTGGAGGTGGCCGACCAGGTGGCCCAGAAGTTGGCTGCCAACGGTCATGCCGAGCTGGACGTGGAGATTCACCTGGATGTAGGTCCCAATGGGGAAAGCCGGGATTTGATCCGCGAGGTGGTAGGCATGGTGGCCGGGAGCGGGTTTGGAGCCAAGATTAAGCCCGAATCCTGTGGCGCCAGCAACGTGGCCGACAAGCACACTCGCTAGCTCCGGCCCGGTAGTTGGCCACTGTGGCGTTCCGACAGCACAAGCCCCATGCCTAGGTCCGCGGCATGGGGTTTGTCTTGCTATAGGCTGTAAATGTGGCGGCACGGCAGGTCAAAAGATACTCTCTATCTGAACTGCCAGGCCGGCTATCACCCGCGACGTTACCGTCCCCTGCTCCTCAGCCTCCTGATCTAGGATGAACTTCCCATCCCGCAGGCAAAAAACTTGTACTGATTTGTGCTGGGGATCAACAATCCAGTACTCACTGACACCCTTCTTTTCATAAACCTTGTACTTGCTCCGCAGGTCGTAGTAACCAGTATTGGGAGAGAGAATCTCCACCACCAGGTCCGGGGCGCCATTGATACGTGTCTCCTCGATGATGGCCAGCCTTTCGTTGGATATAAAAATTATGTCCGGCTGGTAAGTTTCCTCTTCTCCTAGATATACATCGATGGGTGCGTCCAAAACGATACCAAGCTCTTTGTCCAAAACAAAACCTGCCATCTTCAGCTCTAATTTCATGGATACCATCTGGTGGTAGGGTGTTGGTGAAGGTGTCATTACCAGTTTGCCCCCAATTAGTTGATAAGGAGACTGCTCCGGCAGGCGGCAGTAATCATCATAAGTATACCGTGTTTTGCCCACCGCCACTTCCGCCCGAGCAATGCTCATTGTCCTTCACCTCCATTCCCCTAAATTCTCTTGTTCCTGCCGAGCTTTCCCTTATTTACCCTAATTTTACTCGAGGGCTGGAAATCAAGCAAGGGATTAAGGGGCGTTCCTCCTGCTACTCGATTTGGGGTATGCCCTCTTGACACCCGTGCTGTAATGCTGTATGCTGTAAGTACGTAAGTACCGAGGTGATATTGGCATGGAATACAAGTATCGCACCCAACTTTATCTGGACGCAGAACAGTACCAATTTTTAAAGGAACGCGCTGCCAGCTATAATATCAGCATGGCTGAAGTGGTGCGGCAATTGATAGCTAAAGAACAAAAGCAACAGGAAGTGATCGACCCTGGGGATCCCATCTTTCAACTGGGTCAGAAACATATTTCTACCGGACGCAGCGACGGTTCGGTAAATCATGATAGTTATATTTACCGGCGGCATCATGAGGACAAGTGAGCTTCTTTTCATCGATACTTCGGCCTGGATCGCCCTTTATGATCAGGGTGATGCGCACCATGGGGATGCGGTCCGGTTTTTTACTCCTGATAATCTCCGTGCCAAAAAGCTTATCCCTGTAACTACCAACTTTATTTTCGACGAAGTATATACCTACTTTTGCCGGAATCATGATGTGGCTGTAATGATAGGGCAATCATTAAAAGCGAGCAAGGTCCTTAAACTGGTGCAGGTAAGGGAAGCGGATGAAGCAAAAGCCTGGGAAATAGCGCAAAAGTATGGTGACAAGGATTTTAGCTATACGGATTGTACCAGTTTCGCAGTTATGCAGAGACTGAACTGCCATAAAGCTTTTGCCTTTGATAATCATTTCCGTCAGATGGGGTTTGAGGTTGTGCCTTAACTATAGGCGTCAAGGCGTTACTTTAACCATGGCCTGGAGGTGGGAGGATGAAACTGGCCGAAGCATTGCTGGATAAATTATGGCCAACCCGGAATTAAAGGGTTGGCCATGATAGTTGCGGTAGCCTCAGCTGCTATATGGCGAAGACGTGGCTGCCGATGGTGGTTATTACCGGCCGGGACCAGACCCAGCTGCTGTTGGCGTAGGCCGGATTCCAGTAGTAAAGGGCTCCACCGGTGGGATCCCATCCTGCCAAAGCGTCTCGGGCGGCGGCGTAGGCGGTGGCGTTGGGGGTTAAGAAGAACTGGCCATCGTAGACGCAGGTAAAAGCCCAAGGCTCAAAGATGACATCCCGTACCGTTTTCGGGAAACGGGGATCTCTTACTCGGTTCAGTACTACTGCTGCTACCGCTACCTGCCCTGCGTAGGGCTCGCCTCGAGCCTCGGCATAGACCAAGTGGGCCAAGAGGTCTAGATCTTCGCGGTAGTTGGAGCCCCCTCGGGAAGCGGTGGCGGTCGCCGAGCTGTTGGCCGCGGCGCCCGGGGAAGCAGCTTGTCCAGTAGGGATCCAAAGCACTGTGCCCGGCAGGAGGTAATCGCTGCTAAGCCCATTGGCGCTCATGATGGACTGGTAGGAAACTCCGAAGCGCTGCCCCAGAAGGAAGAGGGTATCTCCCGGCTGTACGGTGTATGTAAAGCCACCGTCGCCATCGGGAACCCAAAGCTTTTGGCCAGGATAGATGGTAGTTGTGGTAAGGCCATTGTTCTGCATCATTTGCCAGGGTGAAAGGCCGTAGCGCAAGCCAATCAGGTAGAGGGTGTCACCAGGTTGGACGTAATAGGTGGCGGCTTGGGCTACCCCGGCAAAGGCTAGTACCATTACCGTAGCTAAAACCACAGCGTAAATGTATTTTTGACGTGCCGTCCTGTTAGTAAACATGATGGCCTCCTTCCCCTTATAATGGTTAGGTTAATGCTTGTCCAGTTTTCTTCCCGTACATTCCCCCATCTTTAAGCATTGGTTAAGTTGTCTGGCCATAACTGGTAGGCTTATTATATCGCTTACAGACAACCTGAGTCATTATTAAAAGTTTTCCTTGGTTGGTAGCCTTTTCCCCTCTACCTGAGGCTCGCCTGCACCTTCGCCGCAAGCTCCTCATATGCTGAGAGCAAAGGATAATTCCCACCTAGTTGGGGCTTACATACATCGGCCATGGCCGGAAGGAGAGGGCGGAGTTGACAAATATAGCTGTGAAAGTGGGGGATGTGGTAGGGAGAAAATCCTACCGCCATGACGTTTTCTTCCGAGTCAAGGATATCCAGAGAAGCGAAGGAGGCCCGGTGGCCATCCTTAAGGGCTTGGATGTGCGCCTGCTTGCCGATGCGCCGGTGGATGACCTGGAGGTAAAGCGGCCTGACGAAATCATGCGCTATCGACATGCCTCCATCGTCAAAACCGCCGAATGCCTACGCCGCATCCGGGCCCGGCGCACTGAGGAGCAGGAGGCTTGCGCTTGCGCATCCAGCTCGTCGGTCCACAGCGGCTCGGCGGAGGAGGATGATGGAGAAAGTCATTACCACGTGACTGGCAGGGTGCTGCACTTGGACGGGGATGAAGAATACTTGCAAAAATGCTTGCAGACCTACTCCCAGCTGGAAGTAGTAGCTTACGGGGTGCCGGTGCCAGAGGGGGAACAGGCCCGGCGCCTTCCCGAACTGCTACGCCAGTATCGCCCTGATATCTTGGTGCTGACCGGACACGATGCCTTGTTGCGCAAGGGCTCGGCTGATCGCAACCGGCTCGATAGCTACCGGAGTTCCCGCCACTTCATCGAGGCCGTACAGGCGGCTCGCTCGCTTTGTCCGAGCTTGGATGAATTGGTAATCTTCGCTGGAGCCTGCCAGTCCTTTTATGAGGCTATAATAGAGGCCGGAGCCAATTTTGCTAGCTCCCCAGGGCGGGTGCTGATCCATGCTTACGACCCGGTTTTCTTGGTGGAAAAGCTGGCCTATACCTCCATTTATGCCAAGCTTTCAGCTCGAGATGTGATTACCAATACCATTACTGGTTCAGAGGGCATCGGGGGCGTGGATACCCGCGGGCGCATGCGCCATGCCTACCCGGGACGGAAACCCCCCTATTCCCAGGCGGTCTAAGCAAGCTTTTCCGGTTTTGCGATTGGTCCCAGGGCCTTTGGCTCAGACCTGGTGTGCCCGATCGGCGGGCCAAAGCCTAGTGGTGGGGCGGGCCTTAGGGCCAGTCAAGCTGAGTGGTGGGGCGGGGCAGAGCCCGCCCCGGTAGGGGTCGAAGCGGCAGAGATGGGGGCTGCAAGCGCGCCGGCAAACTGGGGTTGGTTAATTCGCTGGCAAAACTTTTTTAGATGCCGGTAAGCTGCGTTATAATTCTGGAAAAGGAAGCCATAGATAGGCCGGTTCTCGGGCCGGGGTTCGCATATAGCGGCAATGCTGACCATTGGCTTTAGGGCCTCGAAGCTCAGATAAATCCCCAAGCACTAGTAGTGCGATTTCCAGACAGTACCGCATTATGTACAATTTACGGCTATCCTGGACAACCTCTCAAGGAAAACCAGCATCTTTGTGGCTATTTCGCATGGCCGGCATAAGGATGGTCCTTGTACCTACTGGCGGCATAGGAGGCCCTACCGAGGTTCTAATTGCCGGTTTACAAGTATTATCTTTGAGGGTAAAATGTAAACTGATGGGTACTAGTAATGGTATAAAGGGGGTGATTAGCGTGGCTGTGCAAATTGGCGATCGAATTCGGTTGGGTCGAAAACTAGCTGGACTCAGCCTACGGAACTTAGCGGACAAAGCTGCAGTAAGTGCTCAGGCCATCTCCAAATACGAGCGGGGGCTGGATATCCCTAGCTCGCCAGTATTGTTGCGGTTGGCCCGAGCTCTAGGAGTGAAGCCTGAATTCTTTTTCCGCCCGGAGCCCCTATTTGCTTTGATTCCAGCTTACCGGAAGCGAGCGAGGCTTAAAAAAAAAGAACTAGAAGCAGTCTCTGCCCGCATCCAAGAGTGGTTGGAACGATACCTGGAGCTGGAGTATCTAGCTTCAGCACAAGTGAAGTTTGACCGTCCCGCAGTCGGTTCTACTAGAGCCGAATCCTTGGACGAAATGGAGGAAGCGGCTGTAACTGTTCGCCAGGAGTGGGATCTTGGCCTAGACCCTATCCAGAACCTGATGGAACTTCTGGAGGACAGGGGTATCCGCGTAGGGCTGGTAGAGGGGTTTCCTCACTTCGACGCATGCGCCTTTTGGGCGGACGGAGTCCCAGTGATTGCTGTAAAGAAAGACTTGCCGGGAGACCGCCAGCGATTTAATTTAGCTCACGAACTAGCCCACTTACTTTTCCCGGAACCGGGTAATCCGGCAGGCGAGGCGATAGCGCACCGGTTTGCCGGTGCCTTCCTGGTGCCGGCCCAGGCGGTCTACCAGGAACTGGGAAGAAGACGCCAGAGTCTTGGCTACCGGGAACTTTACCTGCTCAAACACAAGTACGGGTTGAGCATGCAAGGTTGGATAGCAAGAGCCCGCGACTTAAACATTATTTCCCCGGAGCGTGCCCGATATCTTTTCCAGGATTTTCGTCGCCAAGGATGGCATAAGCGGGAGCCAGGGAAACAGCTACCACCTGAGGAGCCCAAGCGGATGGAAAGACTGGCCCTGCGAGCGGTGGCAGAAGGCCTGATTTCGTCTTCCCGGGCCGCTGAACTGCTAGGTAAGTCTATGGAGGAATTCCGTTACCAGATGATGGAGGAATACGGTGAGCCAACGACCGACTTATATAACTGATGCCAACATCTGGATTGATCTCCACTTTGGCGATTTAATTGAGGCTGCTCTCAGCTTGCCCTTTCGTTTTCTGGTACCGGATGTGGCATTAGAAGAGCTGATTGTGCCTGAAGGAAAAAGACTCCTCGCTCTGGGACTTGAAATATATGCGTTCGCACCCAACCAGGTCAAGAAAGTTCTTCAGCTCCGGGAAGCACAGCAGTATCGTAAGCTTTCTACTAATGACCTTTTTGTTTTGGTAGCAGCTGAAGACTCAGGGTTTGACCTCATTACAAACGACAGGGCTCTCCGAAGGGCTGCGGAAAAGAAAAAGATAACAGTAAAGGGTAGCTTGTGGTTGCTTGATGAGCTAGTAAGAGTGGTTGAACCGAAACGCCTGGTCCTAGGACTAACACGGATGATTCAATCTGGGAGTCGCCTGCCAGAAGCAGAGTGTCAAAAGCGGTTGCGGCTTTGGGGGCGGCAAGACATAAAAACAACCGGCTAGTTTGCACTTAGCCGGTTGAAAGCTATGTTTTGGGGTGCCAAAGGTGCCATGTCCATGCAGCCAAAGCTGCAGTTGATGTCGGGACCGCACTGCTGGGCTCGGTCCCTAGGCTTAGACCGCCTTGCGTTCAGCTTCCTGCTTAGCCGCGGATTGGCCCGAGCGACGGCTAGCAGCAAGCAGCTGTTGGCGCTTAAGGTGCTCTTCTTCGGCCTGCTTGCGAGCTATTTCCAGTTGCTCGTCAATATCCAGGACCTTAAGCAGGATATCGTGCTTCTCATCCTCCCGGGCTCGTACCCACTGATGCACCAACGTCTCTCTTTCTCGTTGTAGCTCGGTAATTCTGCTCATCCTAAAACCCCCTTCCACCAGTAGCTTGGTTAACTTGCTTTACCCTCGGCTACCCGCCGGTACTGTATCCCTAATCTTCCTCCGCTTTCCTCTCTCCGGTTTCCCATCTCGCAGTCGC
>JACIYF010000042.1 GCA_014360065.1 Clostridia bacterium
GATCAAGGTTAATCACTTTCCCCTGATAAGTGACTGCGGTAGTGCCCAGCGCCTCCTGGGCTATGTAGGCTACCATATTTTCGGTCAGCCGCATCATATCCTCATAGTCAGCGTAGGCCTGATAACATTCCATCATGGTAAATTCCGGGTTATGCTTGGTGGAAATACCTTCATTGCGGAAAATCCGACCAATCTCGTAGACTCGCTCCAATCCTCCTACCAACAGCCGCTTTAGGTGCAGCTCCAAGGCTATGCGTAGGTAAAGATCTATGTCCAGGGCATTGTGATGGGTAATGAAAGGTCGGGCAGCCGCACCCCCCGGAATAGTATTCATGGTAGGAGTTTCAACTTCAAGAAAACCATGTTCATCCAAATAGCGGCGCATAGCCTTAATAACCCGGCTACGGATTATGAATACTTGCCGCACCTCAGGGTTGACAATGAGGTCCAGGTATCGCTGGCGGTACCGTTGTTCCACATCCCGAAGGCCATGCCATTTCTCCGGGAGCGGCCGTAAGGACTTGCACAACAGCCTAAAGCTATCAACCTCGACCGTGATCTCTCCCCTCCGAGTACGAAACACTCGCCCCGCAACCCCTATGATATCTCCGATATCAAGCTTCTTGAATAAATTGTAAGCCTCTTCACCAACTGCATCATATTTCACGTAAACCTGGATGCGGCCTGAGCTATCAGCAATATCGGCAAAGCTAGCCTTGCCGTGTTCACGCTTGGCCATAATCCTACCAGCTATGGACACTGGCTGGTTTTCCAGCTCATCAAATTCCCTTTTTATTTGGCTGGCAAAATGGGTTTGGGGGAAACGTCCACCGAAGGGTTCAATACCTTGCTTATATAAGTCCTCTAACTTCTGACGACGTACCAACATCAATTCGTTGAGATCCTGATCAAGCGTAGCGCCCATTCTAAGCTCCTTTGCAAATGACGTTGATTCCTTTCCTTTTAGCCAGCCTTGGAACGGTGGCACTTGATCTCCATAACTTGGTACTTGAGAAGCCCGGCCGGCACCTTAATCTCTACCACCGATCCGACCTTTTGCCCCAAAACTGCTTTTCCTACCGGTGACTCATTAGAAATCTTATTTTCCGATGGATCAGCCTCTATGGATCCAACGATTTCGTACTCGAATTCTTCCCCGCCCTCGAGGTCCTTGAGAACTACGCTACACCCTAAGCTCACTTCCTCTGGAGGCGCCTTGGACACATCGATTATCTGGGCATTGCGAAGCTGCTTTTCTAAGGCCAGAATTCGCCCCTCTATAAAAGCTTGCTCATTCTTGGCATCTTCATATTCCGAGTTTTCGCTGATGTCCCCAAACTCAATCGCCTGCTTGATGCGATCGGCCACCTCTTTGCGGCGCACCGTTTTCAAGTGTTGCAACTCGTCCTCCAGTTTCTTAAGACCTTCTGCGCTTATATACACTTCCTTACCTGGCATCTCCCTCGCTCCCTCAGCCCAAATTACGGAAGAACATATGTAGCCTCCAGGGCCTTTGTGCGGCGCCCCTAAACTAGAAGAAACACTGCCGCCCCGCCTTAGGTGCGACAGTGCCCCGACTCTGTGCTCTCTATTATAGGCCTGGGTTTAACCAATTGTCAAGAAATGGCCGGGCATTCGCCCTTTGCACTTACGCGCCCAGCAGGCACCTAGACGGCTACATTGCGCCGATGGGACCTACGTACATATGCCTCCATGTCCACATATGCCGGAAGGCCCTGCCGATAGGCCACCTGGACTTCACCCTCAATCAGAGGACGAGCATAGTCCACAAATTGGCTGGTGACATCGTTACCGGCAACGTTTATCCACTGCCGAGGCACTTTTCTTTCTTGATTGGCTACCTTGTCTAAATCCACCAACTCGTAAGCGCAGGCGTACTCTTCTCCCTGGAGCCGCCTTAACGCCACCATCTTGCCGCTTTTTCCCCCAATCGCCTCTTCGACTGCTATCCGCCCCACCTGGTAGGCCTCTTCCGCATCAACTCGCGAAGCTAAATGGCTAGCGCACCGCTGGCTGCTAGCTGGGAGAATATAGCGACCCTTGATTCTCAGGTGCGTCTCTACTTGGCTAAGAAGGAATTGGCTCAGGCCCCCAAGGCGCTGATGGCCAAATTGATCTACGGCCAGAGCATCACTAAAAACATAGTTACCCTCTCTGTCCACCAGCCCTTCAGAAACCACCACCAGGACAGTTCCGTATTCATGATAGGCCGCCTCCACGTCGGCCAGGAAAGCTTCAAGGTCAAAGGCTACCTCCGGCATGTAGATCAGGTGCGGAGCATCCCCGGGTTGCCGACGTGCCAAAGCTGTGGCTGCCGCCAACCACCCGGTATTTCGGCCCATAGTCTCCACTATAACCACCTTGGTACTGGTCTCAATGCTCCTAAGGTCAATGCCCATTTCCAGAACGCTGGTGGCCAGGTATTTGGCGGCGCTGCCATAGCCAGGGCAATGGTCGGTCAGTGGCAGATCGTTGTCGATGGTCTTGGGAACTCCAATTACCCTAAGTTCGTAACCTTCCCTTTGGGCCAGCTGATCTATTTTCCAAGCTGTATCCATGGAGTCATTCCCACCAATGTATAGGAAGTAGCGGATATTATGGTAGCGGAAAATGCGAAGTAACTTTTCGTAGTCATTCCTATCCTTGAGCTGGCAGCGGCACGACCCCAAGGCCGCTCCTGGGGTGTAGCGTAGGCCTCGGATAACCGCCGGGTCTACCCGACCGAGGTCAATGAAGTCCTCCCTGAGTAAGCCTAAAACACCGTTACGGGCACCGATGACCTCGTCAATGGCCTCGCTGGCGCAAGCTGCCTCAATGGCCCCAGCCAAGCTGTTGTTGATCACGGCGGTAGGCCCACCCGATTGAGCAATCACTAAGTTCCCTTTCAACAAGAAATTCTTCCTCCCCCACCCGTTGCTGCAAAACTATTTAACCTTGACCCAAAAAGCATTCTAAGGCTAAGATTGGCATCTAGAGGGATAGACAATGGCCATTGAAATTACTGATTATCCCAGCAGCTCAGACTATGAACATATTTATCGGCTCCTAGATCACGTGACGCCTCTAGATTACGATTGCGGCATCCTCTGCGGCAAGGCTTGCTGCAACCCGGCCTACCCGGGGACGGGGATCTACCTTTTGCCCAATGAGGACAGCATGTTTTCCAGGCACGAAGATTGGCTAGAGTGGGAAGAGCACCAAGCTGCCCAGTATGACTTTCCCCCTAGTTGGACTGGCAGAGTCCTGTTCGTTCGCTGTACCCGTCCTTGCCACCGGGAGCAAAGGCCCATTCAGTGCCGAACCTTTCCTCTGGCCCCGCATTTGCTTCACGGTCAGAAACTAGTCCTCATAAAGGAGGTTTTGTCTCTTCCCTACCAGTGCCCAATCTTAAAGCAAGATATTCCCTTGAGCCCCAATTTTGCTCCCGCCCTTTATGAGGCTTGGTCACTCTTAAACCAAACCCGCCTCATTCACGACCTTTTGGTCTATGATTCCCGAAAGCGAGAACGCAATCGCTGGCTACGCCTAGAGCAGGTTTATCCATAAATATGCTTGTCTTAGTTTATCGGCCAGTGCTGCCAAAACCGCCCTGGCGGCAACCATCAGCATTATCATCATCGGTACGCAAGTACTTGATGAAAATTCCCTGGGCAATAGCTTGACCTGCTTTAATGGTGACCGGGCTTTCGCCATAGTTAATTACCGGAATCATAATATGTCCTTCGTTGTCCGGGTTATCGGCATAATCAGCATCAATGATCCCCGTACCGTTAGCCAAGCCCAAGTGATACCTAGTAGCCCAACTACTGCGAATGAAAATTTGTAGCACCTCGTCTGGCTCCATATAAGCCTTAAGACCAGTGGCAACTTTGACTATTTGCCCCGCCTCCACTGTGACGTCTTCCGCCGCCTCAATATCATAACCAGCGCTAAACCTGGTCCGGCGCCGAGGAAGATGGATGTTATGATGCCGATAAGCTGATACCACCGCAAACCGCCGGGCCACTGCCGTCCCTCCTAGAAACTATTCTAAGAGCCCTCCTACCATTGGATTCTTAAGCAGAACCTGCTAACAGATCCTAGGAAGTTGAGCTCCAACCAGCAGATCCAGGTACTTGGTTCCGCCAATGGCGGTTTTTAGGTAGACATTTCCTCTCCCCAATAGTACTTGGCCAATGATGGCTGCCTCTTGGGCCGGAGAATACTGATTCATGATATCCAGAGCCTGGCTGGCTTGGTCCGGCGCCACTATCGCCACCAGCTTGCCCTCATTAGCCAGGTACAGTGGATCTAGCCCCAAAATCTCTGCTCCTCCCCGCACTTCGCGGCGGATGGGCAGCTCGCTCTCTTCTACCTGAATATCCACTTGGCTAGCCAGGGCTATCTCCTTTAACGTCGTGGCCAGTCCACCTCGGGTAGGATCGCGCATCAACTTGATCCCAGGCACTTGAGCGATTAAATCCCGGGCCAAATCCGTTAGGGGACAGCAATCGCTCTCTACTCCAATTTGCAGGCCCAACCCTTGGCGCTGGCTTAACACGCACAGCCCGTGATCGCCAATGCTGCCACTGACCAAAACCTTATCGCCCGGCCCAACTCGCTGGTACCCCAATTGAGCTTGCGGCAACAATAGACCTATGCCGGTAGTATTAATGAAGATCTTGTCGGCATGGCCCCGAGGCACAACCTTCGTATCCCCGGCCACGATAGCAGCTCCGGCAATTCGGGCCCACTCGGCCATAGACTGGACCACGGCCTCCAGATCTCTAAGGGGAAACCCTTCTTCAATTATAAAACCACAAGTCAAGTAGAGCGGGCGAGCCCCGCTAACCGCGAGATCATTTACCGTGCCACACACAGCCAATTTGCCGATATCTCCGCCGGGAAAGAATATGGGATCGATGACAAATGAGTCGGTAGTAACCACTAAAGGCAGGCCATCGGGAGCAGGACCTTGGTCCCTGGTCATGGTGATGACGGCAGCATCCGATAGCTCTTGCAAGGCAGGATGGCCGAAGTAAGCCAGAAACAGTTCTTGAATAAGTTGGTGGGTAAGCTTCCCCCCATCTCCATGCGCCAAGAGAACAGCTTTTTCCACCTTATTCATCCGCCCCCTCCCACTGGTCACCGGCCCCCTGGGCTTCATATTGATAATAAGCGGCGCAGGCTCCCTCCGAAGAGACCATGCATGGCCCCACCGGTCGCTCGGGCCGACAGGCTCGCCCAAAAAGCTGGCACTGCTGGGGAAAAACCTTTCCTTTTAGTACTTCTCCGCAGGCACAGCCGGCAGGTATTCGAGGCGTGGGAACTTCCAGGGGGAAATGGAGTCCAGCATCCAATTCCCGGTACGCTAGTCGTAGTTTTAGGCCGCTTGCTTCGATGTTCCCTAGGCCTCTCCAGGAGGCCAAGCTGGGTTCAAAATACCGCTCAATAAGGGCCTGGGCCCGCGGGTTACCTTGCTCCCGTACCAGCCGGGAATAACCATTTAAAACCTGGGGACGACCTTCGGCTATCAGCCTAAGCAGTTTAGCCAGGGATAGAAGTATGTCCACCAGTTCAAATCCCGCCACCACCGCCGGAACTCCAAACTCAGTCCCGATAAACCTGAAGGCATTGCTGCCGATTACGGTAGAGACATGTCCAGGCAAAAGATAGCCGTCCACCATCACCTCTTTGTCCGTTAGCAAGGCCCGCATTACCGGAGGGACCAATTTATGCAAAGAAAAGATATAGAAGTTGCCAAGCTGCAAAGCTTGAGCTTTTTCTATAGCCAGGCCAATGGCGGGAACAGTAGTCTCGAATCCAACCGCTAGGAATACCACCTGGGTCTCAGGATGGCAATGGGCAAAGTCTACCGCACTTTCGGGCGAATAGAAAACCTCTACCCGTCCTCCCCAGCCTCGAACCTCCTCCAGGCTGCCGTGGCTTCCCGGAACTCGCATCATATCCCCAAAAGTAGCTATGGTAACACCCGGCAACCGTGCCAGAGCTATCGCCCGGTCAATATCTCCATAATCGGTAACGCAAACCGGGCAGCCAGGCCCGCTTTTTAATATTACCTTTTCCCTCAGCAAGCTTCGCAAACCTAGTCGGGAAATGGTTACGGTATGGGTTCCGCAGACCTCCATGATGACCGGCCAGCGGCCTAGGCGGTGGCACGCCCGATCCGCCCACTGCTCAACTTGGGCAAGGATCTTCTTGCCCAGTTCCGGATCGCGGTAGCTAGCCAGCACTTTGGTCATAAGCAAGGAATTGTTCCCAGAGCTCAATCCGTTCCCGCGCCTCCTCCGGATCTACCTTTTCAAGGGCGTAACCAGCGTGGATCATTAGGTAATCACCCACCGCCACCGAATCAATCAGTGCAGTCGAGGCCCGGACTTTTACCCCCATAGCATCGACCACCACATATTTCCCACCCTCCTGAATCTCTTCCACTCGTCCCGGCACTCCTAAACACATAGCTTCTCCCTCCCTTGCCTGCCCAGTACTTCCTAAACGTTCCCCATGCTGGGGCGCTGGCGCCGGCTCAAAACAGGCTCGCCAGCGCTTCGCTCCTCCGTGGTCTAGCGTTGATTTGCTCGCCAACCCGGCGCAAGCAGGTTAGTCCTTAACTTTAGAGAGCCACCGCCCAATAACGGCCTGGCCCAGGCTAATCCCCCCGTCACCTGGCGGCACCAAGCGGTGGCTAAAAACCTCGAATCCACGGCGGGTGAGCTCCTCTCTGGTCCTAATCAATAGATATGGGTTCTGCCAAGTCCCACCGCTCAAGACCACGGCGCCGAGGCCAGTTCGCTCTCGCACAGGCTGGACGGCTGCTACTACCATAGCCACCACCGTTTCGTGAAAGCGAAGAGCGATATACTCAGGATCGAGCCCTCGCTCCAAGTCTATCAATAAGGCGTCAAACATCGCCTGAAGCTTAATAACGCCCTCCGCCAGCTCAAAAGGATAAGGCGCCGGGGCTGTTCCCAGGGCTGGTCTCGCCTGTTCCCGGACTAGCTCCCCCAGCTCCATCGCGGCCTGGCCCTCGTAAGTATTTTCCTGACAAATATCCAGCAGAGCAGAAACCGCATCAAATAGCCGGCCGGCACTGGAGGCAAGCGGACAGTTGAACCCGCTGGCAATCAACCTCCTTACCGCGTCTACCTCTTCCTGGCTCCGACCTAAAAGGCGGCTCCACCTACTTACCCTTGCTGCCGACCCCACGGTACTTAAAAATGCGATGGCCATTACCCAAGGCCGACGTACTGCCCGTTCACCCCCAGGCAAGGGCACGTACTGCAAGTGCCAATGACGCCTAAAATGCCGGAGATCCCCACTCAAGATTTCAAACCCCCACATATTGCCATCCAAACCATAGCCGGTGCCATCAAGGATGGCACCGATGGCCGGTCCCGGGTACCCGTTTTCTGCCAAACAGGCCGCCATATGAGCATGGTGATGCTGCACCCCAATATACTCCTGCGCGGGAAGGTTTTGAGCAATTTGTGAGGACCGGTAATGAGGATGCAAATCATAAACTACCACCCTGGGTTCAGCCTCGATAAGCCGTATAAAGCTGGCCAGGGACGCGCGTAAATTCTCCTCCCCTTCCACCAACTCCAACTCGCCGATATGCTGGCTGAGAAAGGCGTTATTCCCTTTGAGCAAGCAAAAAGTGTTTTTCATCTCTGCCCCTATACCCAAAACGTCGGGACCTGAACCTTCCCCAGGAACGGTTATCGGCTCAGGTACGTATCCGCGAGAGCGACGCAAAAAAATGGGGTGAGGGCCAGCCAGCTGAACCAACGAATCATCGCAGCGATTAACAATATCCCGGTTATGCCACAAGAAATAATCGGCAAGCCCCGCCAGCTCCTGCAAGGCAGACTGATTATCCTTGGCCAGGGGCAGCTCGCTCTTGTTGCCGCTGGTCATGACTAAAAGCCGAAAGGGACCCGACAACAAAAGACAATGTAATGGGGTGTAAGGAAGCATGACCCCCAAAGTCCTCAAGCCCGGCGCTATGGCCTTGGGCAATACCGATTGGGTCTCGGGCCTTTGCACTAATACCACTATGGGCGCTGCTGGAGATGTGAGCAAGGCCGCCTCCGACTCACTCACTTGGCACAATTCCCGCGCAGTCTCCAAATCCCGAACCATAACCGCAAAGGGTTTGGCTTCCCTGCCCTTGTTGCGGCGAAGCCGCTCTACTGCCTCCTGGTTAAAGGCATCGCATGCCAGGTGAAATCCACCCAGGCTCTTGACGGCCACGATCTTTCCTTGGGCCAATAGCGACCAGACCGCCTCCAACCACTGCACCCCATCGCTAGACGAACTGCCCCCCATTCTCTGCCCCTTGGCATCCACCAGCTCAACCTGAGGTCCGCAAGCCGGGCAAGCTACTGGTTGGGCGTGAAAACGGCGATCCATAGGATGGCGGTATTCGGCAGCGCACTCCGGGCACATGGGAAATGCTGCCATGGAAGTCTTGGAGCGATCGTAGGGTAGTTCGTTGATGATGGTGAAACGAGGTCCACAATTGGTACAGTTGGTAAAAGGGTACCGAAAATGCCTATCTTGAGGGTCAGCGATTTCTCGCCGACAATCAGGGCAAAGAGCCACATCGGGAGGCACTAGCGCCTTGACTTCTTTTTCTTTTTGACTGGCACGGATACTGAAGCCCCGCTCGCCTACCGGAGCCATCTCTTCATAAACCATTTTCTCCACCCGGGCTAGGCGGGGCGGGCGTTCACGTATCTCCTTTAGGAAAGCCTGCAATGCCTCTTCCGGACCCTCAGCTTCGATGATCACCCCTTGGCTGGAATTAAGCACTGTCCCTGCAATCCCACAGGCTATCGCCAGGTTGTATACGAAAGGGCGAAAACCTACTCCTTGCACTACCCCGGTGATTGTCACCCGGTAGCGCCGCCAGCCTACCCGGCCGGTGCTTTGGCTGGCCAGTTGCCCTTCACTACCCTTGCCTTTGGTCATAGTCTTGTTTCTTCTCCCGTTTAACCTGGACTTGTTGGCGCAGCCACCGGCAAAAGTCCTCTACCCCCTCGCCGGTTTTGGCCGAAGTGGCAAACATGGCCACCTTGGGATTAAGTCCGAAGATTTCCTGTCGAGCTGCCCCCAGATCAAAATCTGTATATGGTAAAAGATCGACCTTGGTAAGCACGCAAGCCTGCGCTTGGTGGAATACTAGGGGATATTTAGCCGGTTTATCGCTACCCTCGGATACGCTGAGCAGGGCAACCTTGATGTCTTCTCCCAAGTCAAATTCGGCCGGACATACCAAATTGCCCACGTTTTCGATGAATAATAGATCCAGCCGCTTCCCGCATTGGAGTTCAAGTTCCTGCCAAGCTCGCTCTATCATTCCGGCGTCCAGGTGGCAGGCACCTTTAGTGTTGATTTGCACAGTAGCTACCTTTAAGCGGGCAATCCGTTCGGCATCGCGGCAGGTGTAGATATCACCTTCGATCACCCCTACCGCCAAGTCCCGGCTCACATCTTCCAGCACTTGCTCAAGCAAAGTGGTTTTGCCGGCCCCAGGGGCACTTATTAGGTTAACTACTAGAGTGCCCAAGCTGTCCCAACGCAACCGGTTGCGGCCAGCAATGCCATCATTGGCCTCCAAGAGATCCTGGGCTACTATTACCTTCACGCTCTGCCTCCTCCTCCGACAAAACATAGATTTCTAGCTAGGACGCTGTTCCTTTACTCCGTAATCCTGCGCTCCGTCCTCGTCCTCGCCCTCGCTGAGGTGGCTTGGCCGCTTGGCTTATGTCGCTTCCGAAACAGCATCCTAACGTCGCTACGTGCCTTTTTCATGCCTAGCTATGTAGGTGGGGGATGGGCCCCTCCTTACTCCCCCTCAAAATAATCAACCTGGAGCTCCCGACCAGAGATGACTTGAGCTGGCCGGTTACAGGTTGAACACATCAACGACAAATCATCAACCTTGAATTGCTTGTGGCACTCGGGACACTGGGCCAAGACCTCCCGCTCTTCAATCTCTAACACTGCGTTCTCCCAATTGATGCCATGGCTACCATTCTCGGTACTGGGCCGAGTTAAGACCTGAAAGGCCAATTCCAAAGCTTCCGGCATAGCCGCAGTTAGTTTGCCAACAATAATCCTAACTTTGGTAATCCGGGAGATGTCATGGGCGCGAGCGCTTTGTTCGATTATATCGATGAGATTCTCCATTAATGCCAACTCGTGCAAATCCATTGCCCCTCTAGGATCGATTTTCGATCAGCCCGTGCCTCATGGCATAGGCGGCGGCCTGAACCCGATTTTTGGTATGTAACTTGTCCAAAATATTACGAATATGGTTTTTAACTGTGTTCTCGCTGATAAACATGCGCTCAGCAATTTCCCGATTGGATGCTCCTAGGGCTACCCAACGCAGCACTTCTTTTTCCCTAGGCGTCAGTGACTCTTTGCCTCGTTCTTGGCAGGTGCCAAGCAGGCCCCGGGCCAGCCCATCTAGCATCTTTCCCGCCATAAGTGGCGAGATCGGCGCCTCGCCGCGGGAAAGTCCGCGGAGAAAGCAGAGCAGCTGGTCAGGGTCCACTGTCTTCAATAGGTACCCCTGGGCGCCAGCCCGAATAGCCTGGAACAGTTCCTCGTCGCTATCCGAAACCGTTAACATGATTACCCGGGTCTGGGGCGACTGTTCCCGTATTCTTCGCGTGGCCTCTATGCCATTTAGGCCTGGCATGTTGATATCCATAAGCACCACATCAGGGCCAAGAACCCGGACTTTATCAACAGCCTCCCAGCCATCCTGAGCTTCACCTACTACCTCCACCTCCGGACTGGGGGCTAACAACGCCACCAAACCTTTGCGAACCAAAGCATGGTCATCGGCAATTAAAACCCTTAGCTTACCATGCACCTCTACCCCTCCCATCAAGCGGAAGCATTGCCATGGCCAAGGGTTAGCTTCAGGAGTGGGGAATATAAAGGATTACCCTGGTACCCTTGCCTGGGCGAGAGCGCCAGGCAATAATTCCTCCTATTTCTTGCGCCCTTTCCTGCATGCCAGTCAGCCCCAGCCCGGCTACTTTACCTTTTCTTTCCTGGCGGCTGTGGTCCATTCCTACCCCGTCATCCTTGATTCGCACCGCCGTGCCCCGACTGCCTTGATGCCATCTAACCACTACCTGGGAAGCCTGTGCATGTTTAGCCACATTGACTAGCGCTTCTTGGACAATGCGGACCACTTCCCCCTTCACGGCAGGAGCCAGGTCTTTGCCCTGCCCGCCAGGGTTGGTTCCGGTAGCCATGATTTTGATCCGGTTGCGCCGGCTAAAATCCTGACTGCAGTTTAACAGCAATTCTGGTAGCGGTGCCTGTAACCAGGCCAGGGAATCGGATATAGTTGGAAAAGTAAGGCCCCAGAGGGTCTTGCGAAGATCGTCGGCGGCCTTTACTACTTCTGAGCGAACCCCGCTTATTTCTTCCCTGAACCCAGAGGCACTTTGTTCTAGAGCACCCAAGGTAAAGTATATATAACTTAGAGATTGGGATAACCCATCGTGCAGCTCTTGACGCAAGCGCTGTCGTTCCTTAATAATCGCCTTCACTATGGCCATGGCCCCCGTCTCTTGAGCTAGCCGATCAAAAAGAAGGATCGCTTGGATGAATTTTAATTCTTTGCCGGTTAGCTCCCGATCCCGGTCCCATAAATAATTGAGGAACCCTTCCAATCCCCTGGCCCCATGCAGCGGTATAGCTAATAATTGTACCCAGGCATCGCCCTTGCCAGCCAACAAGCCCTTCACGCTGGCAAAGCAATAGCCTTCCCCTTCACCCTTGACCACAATAGCCTCCAAGAAACGCTTTAGATGGGGCCAAACCGTGCGCTTCCCCAACCCCCACGCTAAAAAGGGCATGGAACCTAGGGAAAAGAAAACTCCACCGCGTGCTCCCAACGCTTCCCCCAAGCTCATGGCCGCAGCCGACAGGGGATCGGCGCTGGGTTTAGGCCCAATATTGGCTCTGGCACCGCCCACGATGAATTCTCCCAATTTAGAATTTATTGGTGATATGGACCACGCCGTTTAGGTTCTAAGCAAACAGGTAGCCTATGGCTAGTAACATTATACCATAGGCTCACCCAAAAGAACTATAATATTTCTACTTTTATCATATAAGCCAATACTCCCCATTTGCTTGCTTTAGAAGTATAGGTCCCGCTCTCCGGCTTCGATCCGACTCAACCTTTCTTCGGTCTGCTGGCGGATCTTGGGGTTAGGGATTTGATTTAAATGCTCCTTGAGGGTGGCATCCCCTATGGCCTTAGTTTCAGGATCCGCGTAATCCATGAGAAACTCCTTGAACGTCAACATAGCATTGGGCTGACAGAGGTTCTGGATCTCGCCGCTCTTGGCAAAGGCCATAAACCGGTCCCCGGTTCGGCCCTTCCGATAACAGGCAGTACAATAGCTGGGGATGTAACCTGACTGGCAAATGCTCCGGATTACCTCTTGCGGGCTGCGGGTATCCTCGACTTGGAATTGAGGGGTATCTGCCTTATCCAGGTAGCTGGCGGTGCCCGCAACCGGCTGGCACCTTTTTTCTGCTTCTTCTTTGTATCCTCCTACTCCGGTACAAGATCCAGCGCTGATTTGAGAAATGCCAATATCAATGAGCTCATCTCTAAACTCGGGCCGCTCACGGGTAGAAAGGATCATCCCAGTATAGGGAACCGCCAGCCGCAGTACTGCCACTAACTTCTTGAAATCAGCATCGTCCACCAGGTAAGGAAACTCCTCCAAGTCCACCCCCAACGCCGGGCGCAGCCTAGGGACAGAGATGGTGTGGCAACCTACGCCAAATCGCTCCTCCAAGTGCTGAGCGTGAAGGATGAGCCCCAATACCTCAAATTTATAATCATAGAGGCCAAAAAGAGCCCCAAGTCCTACATCATCGATGCCCGCCATCATCGCCCTGTCCATGGCAGTGGTATGCCAATCATAGTCTGCCTTGGGCCCAGATGGATGCATGTAGGCGTAGGTAGGACGGTGATAGGTCTCCTGGAAAAGAGTATAAGTTCCAATCTTGGCTTCTTTGAGCAAGCGATAATCCTCCACCGTGGTAGCAGCTATGTCCACGTTTACCCGACGAATGCTTCCGTTCTTAAACTTAACTCCATAAATAGTCTGGATCACTTCTACCACGTATTCAATGGGGCAGTTGACCGGATCCTCGCCTGCTTCCAAGAGCAAGCGCTTGTGGCCCATTTCTTCTAAAATGGTCACTTCTTCCCTAACTTCATCCATGGTCAGTCGGCGGCGGGGAAATAGATTGTGGCGCCGGTAGCCGCAGTAACGGCAATTGTTAATACAGTAATTGCTGAAGTACAGCGGCGCAAAGAGCACCAGCCGCTTGCCATAGATCTTTTCCTTTACTGCATGAGCGGTAGCGTAAAGTTGTTCCAGGCTCTCCCCATCTTCCAGCGCCAAAAGCTTAGCCACCTCAAGCAAGCTTATCCCGCGAGCCTCAGCAGCCTTGGTCAGAATATCTTCTAATTCCTTCGACTCGGGCGGCTGCTCGGCCTGCCGCAATGTCTCCTCGATCAGCGCGTGATCGATGAATTCTGCCACTTCATATTGGTCTTTATTAATCATACTTAACCCTCCCTGTCGCCATTTGCCTTCAGTTGAAGCCCTGGTTATGTAACGCCACTCCGAACCTACTCCACCGCTTGAATGCAGGTCTCACCTAGTGACACCAAGCCACCCCCAAACTTGGCCTTGGGAGAGTGACCGTAGCCGGAAGCCAATTTCCTTTTGGCTCTGGCTAGCAACTGCAAGAGGTCCTGCCAGCTCTCTTCAGGCTCCTGAGTAATCCCCGCTTTATCGGGGTAAATGGCGTAGTCTAAACGATATCTTCTAGGCATGATATTAGGCATAATCACGTTGGCTCCGCAGGCCAGCGCCCGCAAGCGGCCTTCAGGGTCCAAGGTGGCCAAAGCGGTAGTTGCTGGCAAGTGGGTGAACGGTAAGAGCAGCCGAGCCACAGCTAAGACCTTCAGAGTCATTTCCACTGACCCAGCCGGGCTATCGCCTAAAGGAGTATCTGGATGGGGAATAAAGGGTCCAATGCCAGCCATCTCCACATCCAACTTCCACAACAGAATTAGGTCCTGGGACAGGGTATCCAGAGTTTGGCCTGGGAGACCAACAATGTTGCCGGCGCCCACTTGATAGCCCAACTCCCGCAGCCAATCAAGATGCCTTAATCGATCAGCCAAGGACGTGCCTGGCCGGAGCTGGGCAAAAAGGCTGGCATCCGCCGTTTCGTGTTTCAAGAGGTAGCGATCAGCGCCAGCGGCCCGCCACTCAGCATAATCCTCATAAGAACGGTTGCCCAAACTTAGAGTGACCGCCAAGCCTAGACCGTGCTTTATCGAGCTGACTACCTGGCTCATAATCTCCCGGCTGTACCAGAAATCTTCTCCCGACTGTAAGACTATGGTCTTAACCCCTAGAGCCGCCCCCCGCTTGGCCACCTCTATTATTTCTTCCGGGTCGAGGCGGTAGCGCCTCAATTTGCGGTTGCTATAGCGCAAACCACAGTAAAAGCAATTTCGATAACAATAATTGGAAAACTCGATTATGCCCCGAAAGTGGACTTCGTCCCCAAAAACTTGCTCTCGTATCCAGTCAGCTCGGGAAAATAGCTCTTCTTTATCCTGGCCTTCAGCACCAAGAAGGGTCTTGATATCTCGTTCAAGTACCGCCAAGGCATCGGTTTCCAACCCTGGTCGGTAATCCAGCCGGTTCGTGCCCCAATTTTGTACTCGCTCCAAGGCAGCTAGGAACTCAGATGACATATTCCTGCTCCCCCTCTTCCAGCATCGCCCGCACCAGCGGGAAAGGGGATAGTGCCCGCGGCAATATGCCATGAAGGTGGGCAATAGCCACCCCATAATTGACGATGGGGACGCCTGCTTCCTGGGCTACCATGATTCGGTACAGCATTTCCCGCCGGTTGATCATGCAGGCCCCGCAATGGACGATCAGCTGGTATTTATGAAGATCAGGAGGAAAATCCCCTCCGCTCTTCCAGGCAAACTCTAGCTCACCGCCTACATATTGGCGCAGCCACCGCGGAATCTTTACCGTGCCAATATCATCTGCCACCCGATGGTGAGTGCAGGCTTCCGCGATTAGAACCTTATCGCCAGGCTTCAACCGATCAATGGCCTTGGCACCCCGAACCAGGGCCTCCAGATCGCCTTTATAGCGAGCAAACAGAATAGAGAATGAAGTCAGCATCACATCCCTGGGGGTATCGGCATCAACCTTGGGAAACACCTGAGAATCGGTAATTACCAGTTTGGGGCGACTGCTAAGCTTCCTAAACATTTCTTTCAGTTCGCGTTCCTTGACTATGGCAGCACAAGCATCATGATCGAGGATATCTCTAATGGTTTGCACCTGGGGCAGGATGATCCGCCCTTTGGGAGCAGCCAGATCAATGGGCACCACCAATATGACGAGATCGCCAGGGTTAATCAGATCACCGACAATGGTTGGAGCGGTCCAATCGGCCGGAGCCAAGCGCACCATCTGTTTTTTCAGCTCATCAATCCCCTGCCGGGTAACAGCGCTCACTTGTACTACTGGTACTCCCAGTTTTTGTCCCCAGTCATTGACTTCGCCGTCTAAAGTATACAAGTCAACTTTATTGATCACCCCAATGATGGGAGTGTTTTGCTCTCGAGCCCTTTCGACTATGCCTTCCTCAAACTCGCTTACTCCCATGGCTGGATCGATGACCAGCAGAGCCAAGTCGGTGCGGTGCAGCACGTCCAGGGTCTTCTGAACCCGCATCTCTCCCAGAAGACCCACATCATCGATGCCGGCAGTATCAATCATCATTACTGGCCCTATGGGCAAAAGCTCCATAGCCTTAGAAACCGGGTCAGTGGTGGTACCAGGCACATCGGAAACAATGGCTAAGTTTTGGTTGGTCAAGGCATTAATCAGGCTCGACTTGCCGGCATTGCGCCGACCAAAGATGGCTATGTGCAAGCGGCTGCCCTTAGGCGTGTCGTCCATGCTATCACACCTCCCTGGTAGAGTTGGGTCGCAACCGTACCATTCCTGGCCGAGTCAGGCGCTCCGGAGCCAGGATTGCTTCCAATTCTTCCTTGGTAAAAAGACCTCTAGCCAACAAGGTCTCGGTTACTGAGCGGCCGGTTCGCTCTATCTCCAGTACGATCTCGGTGGCCTGCTCATATCCCAGCGCCGGTACCAAAGCTGTTATTAGCTCAAAGCTCTGATCCAGAAGCTGGCGGCAGCGCTCCCGATTGGCCTGGATGCCAACTACGCATCCCAAGCGGAACCGTTCCACTGCCCGCCGCATGATTTCCAGCGAGTCCAGCAACCGGTCCGCTACCAAAGGCAGAAAAGCATTGAGTTCTAACTTTCCCGCTTGGGTAGCCAGAGTGATGGCTAGGTCGTTGGCCATTACTTGGTATGCCACTTGTACCACCATTTCTGGAATGACCGGGTTTACCTTGCCGGGCATAATGGAAGAGCCGGCCTGCACCTCAGGCAGGTGGATCTCTGCCAAGCCGGCCCGGGGACCAGAAGCAAGGATAATGATGTCGGTAGCAATCTTGGCTAAATTGACTGCGCTAGCCTTGACCAACCCCGATACTTCCGCAAAAATGTCGGCGTTTTGGGTAGGATCAATGGTGTTTTCGGCTCGAGCTAGACCCAGTCCCGTCAGGGTGCGCAGCTTTTCCACCACCAGAAAAATGTATCGCCGATCGGCGTTTAGACCAGTACCTACGGCAGTGCCGCCTAAGTTGATTTCCCTCAATCTTTCCTCCACTTTGTATAGGCGCCAACGATCCCTGGCAATGGCTTCAGCAAAAGCACCAAACTCCTGCCCCAAGGTTACCGGCACCGCATCCTGCATTTCGGTGCGACCCACTTTCAGTACACCAGCAAATTCAGCCTCTTTGGCCTGAAAGGCCGCTTGCAGGTCAGCTAGGGCATCAGCCAGGGGGAGAAGCAACCTGATACAGGCTACCCGTACCGCCGTAGGATAAACGTCATTGGTAGACTGGCTCAGGTTGACATGGTTAATGGGGTGGACCATCTCATAATCCCCTTTAGTACCGCCCAGGATCTCAATCGCTCGATTGGCTATAACCTCGTTCATATTCATGTTGGTGCTGGTGCCGGCCCCACCTTGCAGAGCATCCACTGGAAACTGGTCCCAAAGTTTACCCTCGGCAATTTCACTGGCGGCCTGGATTATAGCCCTGCCAATGCTAGGCTGAAGGAAGCCACAAGCCAAGTTGGCTTCGGCCGCCGCTTGCTTTACTAGCGCCAGGGATTTTATGAGCTCAGGATGTACCCTCCGGCCACTAACGGGAAAGTTCTCTACCGCCCGGTGGGTATGAATTCCGTAATAGGCATCCTGAGGGATGCGCCTTTCCCCAATTAGATCGCGTTCGGTTCGAAAGCTCACGGCGCCTCTCCTCCCCTCAGCGGCCCGCGAGGGCAGCTTTCACCTGAATGCCCTTTAGGCCACCGAGTTTACCGGTTAGGGCCCCAACTTCGTCGGTAGTCCCGTCAATTATTAAGGCTATCACGGCTACATCGCGCTCCCGGTAAGGGATGCCCATTCGCCCAACGATAATGTCCCCGTAGGCGCTCAGGATCTCATTTACCCGAGGCGCCATTTTCTCGCGGTTTTCAATTACTATCCCGACTACTCCGATCCTTCGATCTTGACCCTCCGCCAACTGCGTCTCCTCCAAAAACCCTTAATTTGGTCCGCTTCCCAATTCCTTCCGGAGCCACCTGAGGTTCCGTCTCGGCCCCCGGTGACAGGTGAACCGGCTAGCTTCGGCTCCGTTGACCTCATTAAAAAAACCGCTCCCTGCACCCAGAGAGCGGCCTCCTGCTTTTCTCCCCCTTGATTCAGGATAACCCTCCTCTCAGGGTGCCGTAACCTGCTTGCCCGCACCTCAGGCCCAACCTCAGCTTAGCCATTTGCCAGCGGTCATTTCGCCCTTGATGCAAGCTTATTAACTTTTCAAACTTAAGCTACCATTTTGTGCTCGAAGTGACAAGCCCGATTAGCCTTAACCTGGGAGCTTGTGCATGACAGAACTAGCTCGTTCGAAAGAATAAGCTACAATGCTCCCTAGCGCGTGGTTTTCCCTCCTACACACAGAGCCAAGCTAATTCCTACTAAAGGTTAGCAGGGCTCTGTTCAATCGGCCCAGGCCGGAAGCCTGAGCCACTGAGCTATGCTCAGACGGCCTAGCAGGAAAGCTTCCAACAGTGGAGATCCCAATTCTTTCCCGATGTACTTCAGCAAGGTTCCAACCCCGGCCGGGGACTCCCCACGAGGACCAACCGCGGCCACCCCCACCAGTTGGTTACCCCGGAGCACTACTTTCCGATAGAGCTGGCGCCGAGAATCCTTTCTGCTTAGCACGCGATAGGGCAATTCGGGCTGGGACTGGTCCGGCTGCGGAGGTCTTACCATCCCCCCGGTGATGATCCCAAGATCCCCCAATACCAAAGAGTTCATGGCCAAGCTCCCCGGATAAGAAAGGCTTGCCCCAGCCATGTTCGCCCCGGCTATCCGACCTTGCTCCACTGCGTTGCCCCAAAGGGCATTTACTCGCGACGCCTGCCAAGCCCGGTCCCAAGTTTCCGCCACATCGCCAGCAGCATAGACGGCGGGCACAGCTGTTTCTAGGAATTGATTTACAGCAATGCCCCGCCTCCCGATAGCCTCGGTGGCTAGGAGAATATCTCGGTTGGGCTGTACCCCCTTCCCAACCACTACTACTTTAGCCGCCAGGGCCTTTCCGGAACGAAGAATGACCCTTTCCGCCCGCCCGGTTCCTTCTATAGCTACCACATCGTCCCCCAGCAGCACCTGCACCCCTTCGCGCTCTAAAGCAGCTTGGGCCATTTCTGCCCCCTCAGCATCCAAGATTTGGGACAATACTTGGGGCGAAGAGACAACCATGGTTACCTTGGCTCCAGCTCCTAAAAGCCCCTCCGCCGCTTTGACACCCACCAGGCCTCCGCCTACCACCACCGCAGGATCCCCAGGCCTGATGAGAGCGCGAATAGCCTGGGCATGGTCCAGGGTCCGCAGGGGGAAAACCCCAGGCAGATCCTTTCCTGGCACATCGATCATCTGCGGCCGGGCGCCGGTGGCCACCAGCAATCGGTCGTATGGTAGCCACCGGCCATCTTCCAACAAAACCTCCCGCCTGTCTACATCCAAGCCCCAGGCTTTTACCCCCAAATAGGCCTCCACTCGCTCCCTGCGGTACCAGTCTTCCTCGGCCAAAAATAGTGCCTCCCGGTTTACCCGCCCACCCAAGTAATAGGAGGTCAATACTCGGCCATAATAAGGGTAAGGCTCTTCCCCAATGATGCTGATACTGCCATCAGGGTCGGCAGCCCGGATAGCCCGGGCTGCACTGACGCCGGCGGCGCTGTTGCCTATGACTACGTAGCGCATGTCTTTAGCCTCCGTAAATAACCTGGCCTACAGGCCTAGGCGGCGACGAGTAGCTTCAGTAATCCTGCCTTCCTCATCCCAGCCGCGAGCCTGGTAATACAGCGGTAACATTTCTTTGAGGCTGCTGACTTTGCCCTGGCCAGGGCCCTCAGGCATGGGCTCTTCCAACAAACGTGGAGCTAGCGTGTCGTCATCCTTGGTCAGACCTGCGGCCAAGTTAAATGCGCGTTCCAGATTCCAGATCCTTTCCCCAGCCATCACCGCACTTTCCTTGGTATAGTCGACTCCCGTGGCCGGCTTAAGCATAGCCACTACCTCCGGTGCCCCAATGGCAAAGGTAGTAAACAGACAAATACCGCTGGAATCAACCAAGGCAGTAAGATCTTGGAATGCCTTGACTAGCTCTGCCTTGCCTTGGGCCGATAGTGGATCGGTTTGGGTTGGAATACCCAAGATCTCGGAAGCCACCGTATAACCTCGGACGTGGCAACCGCCGCGGTTGGAAGTAGCGTAATTGAGGCCTATTCCTTGGATGCTTCGGGGGTCGTAAGCCGGGTACTCTTGTTTCTTAGTGGACATGGACAGCTCAGGATGGCCGTAGCGCTCTGCCAAACGGTAGGACCCAAGGGCCAGAAGGTCGCCCACCCCTTCTCGGTAAGCAACCTTGCGAGCAGCCTCTACCAACACCTTGGCGTTACCAAATTCCAGAACTAAGTCGCTATCACCAGCCGGCATATAGCCACGTTGGTAAAGCTCCATGGCGCAAGCCAAAGTAGATCCAAAACTGATAGGGTCATAGCCCAACTCGTTAGCCAGGAAATTAGCTTTGCTCACCGCCGCCAAGTCGCTGACACCGCAATCAGAGCCTAGAGCCCAAATTGCCTCGTACTCCGGGCCTTCTCCATGGCTTGCAAACGGACCACTTTCAATGTTAACGGCCCGCCCGCAGCCCATGGGGCAAGCCAAACATGCCTTATTGCGAACTAAATAATCGGCAGCCAAGGCCTCGCCGCTAATCTTTTCCGCTTCCGGGAAAACTCCCGTACGGAAATTCCAACTAGGCAAGGCACCATGGCTGTTAATGGTGTTGACCAGCACCGCTGTGCCGTATGTCGGTAGGCCCGAAGAGGTTACTGGGTTGGTTTTAATCTTTTCGTTCATTATTCTTAATACTGCCTCACGGAAGCCTTGGGGATCGGCCACCTTGACGCCTTTGGTGCCTCGCACCACCACTGCCTTTAAGTTCTTGGAGCCCATGACTGCGCCTACGCCCGAGCGACCAGCAGCCCGGTTCTTATCGTTGATTATGCAAGCAAAGAGCACCAGATTCTCGCCCGCCGGGCCGATGCAAGCTACCTTGGCTTCGGGATGGGTCTCCTGCACCAATAGGTCGGTAGCCTCATGGGTGTTCAGCCCCCAAATGTGCTCAGCCGAGCGAAGCTCCACCTCATCGTTGTTAATGAAAAGGTATACAGGTTTGTCCGCCTTCCCTTCAAAGATGATGCCGTCGTAGCCCGCATATTTCAGCTCGCCCGGGAAATACCCGCCGGAGTTGGAACCGGCAATTGCTCCTGTCAAGGGGGACTTGGTAACTACATCATACCGGCTAGCAGATACGGCACTAGTACCGGTTAGCGGACCGGTCATGAAAATCAGTTTGTTTTCCGGGGACAAGGCATCGATTTTCGGATCAACCTCTTCCGCTAGGAACTTGCTGGCCAGACCCCGAGCGCCCACGTAATCCCGCGCCCAATCAGGATTTAAGGGCTCAGTAGTAATCGTACCATCAGTTAGGTTTACTCTTAATATCTGACCCATCCAGCCGTACATCTAGCCCACCTCCCGCATTAGCTCTTTCATCCTGCGAGCTACTTTCTTGCGCTTGGCCAAGCCAAGCTCAGTTGGCTCTTTATATTCCAAGGCTTGGGTTGGGCAGAAGAGAACGCATTCCGGCTCACCATCGCAGAGATCGCACTTAACTACTTGTTGCTCGGACACCGAATAATCTACTCCCCCGAACGGGCAAGCCATAATGCACATCCGGCAGCCAATGCATCGGTCAGAATTGATCTTGACTGCTTGGGTTTGAACATCCCGATAAATGGCCCCAGCAGGGCAGATTTCCATACAGAAAGGTTCATCACAATGCTGGCAAACTATGGGCAAATAGACATCGTCTTCTAAGAAGACTGCCACGCTAAGCCGGGCAGCTGCCGGGTTGAACTCGCCCACCTTCTTAAAGGCACAAGCTAGCTCACACCTGCGACAGGCGATACACTTCTCTTGATTCACTACCAGCGTCTTCGCCATCCCCATACCTCCGTTCCTTTCAATAAACTAGATTCGCAAGCCACCCTTCCTAAGCTTTACGCCGCCCCAAAGACTATCCTATCCCTTTGCCTTCACCTCCAACGCGGCGGTTGCCGCCAAGCCTCTTGACCCTTTTGCCGCTTACAGATCCAGAGCTCAAAAAATAGAGCACTCCTTGGAGGAGCGCCCTTCCTTTGCCCAATAGCAGGCGGAGAAATTACTCCCTCCACCCTAACGCTTGCCTTTCCCTGCTGGGAAGCAGCAAGTCGGAAGAGCTCGGTCTGGCTACCGGGCCATTATTTGAGTAGTAATTCTATATCACAATCCATAATCCTGCCCCAAAATGTAAAAAATTTACTTGAGCTATTATCGTCAAATTGTAAAACTAATAGGACGGGGAAGCCGGCGGGTGGGTCGCCCGACCCACC
>JACIYF010000043.1 GCA_014360065.1 Clostridia bacterium
GTAAAGATCAGTTAAAAGAATTATTGGTGCGTTTTTGTCAATGCAATCCCGCATAGCTGCCCACGGGAATTCATCACTTTGGTTCCATTGAAACGGTTGCCCGATATGGTCAAAGAAAACCGTCTCCAACGCTTGGCTCCGTCCACCAAAAAAGTGAGAAGGAGAAAGCGAAGGAGACGTCAGGTAAAAGAAGTTTAAACCGCTACCGATCCCAAAGCACATAGCCTCGCTCAATAGATATCCATGGTGTCTGACCACGTCCATCAGTGCCGTTGATCCGCAATGTCTACCGGGATAGTGGATGAAATTGGCCACGATGGTCGGCAATGGCTTCACCCCTCATAAGCTCATAGCCGTTCAATAATAGTAGCGTTAGCCATCCCTCCCCCTTCGCACATGGTTTGTAAGCCGTAACGCCCACCCGAGCGTTCCAACTCATAAAGCAAAGTGGTCATCAATCTTGCGCCGCTGGCTCCCAGGGGATGTCCTAAGGCAATGGCCCCGCCGTTGGTATTTAGTTTTGATGGGTCAGCGCCAGTCTCCTGCAACCAAGCCAGGGGAACTGGAGCAAATGCCTCGTTAACTTCATACAAATCGATATCATCGATGGTCATCCCCGCCTTCCCCAAAACTGCCTTGGTGGCGGGAATAGGCGCGGTCAACATTAAAGTAGGATCGTCGGCAACTACAGCCCTCGCAACTACCCTGGCTCTAGGTTTTAAACCTAACTCCTGGGCTCGATCCAAGGACATTAATAAGAGCGCTGCTGCTCCGTCACTTATCTGACTTGAATTGCCAGCGGTAATCTTGCCATCAGTTTTAAAAGCTGGCTGCAAGGTAGCCATTTTTTCCAAGGAAGTATCCGGCCGCGGTCCTTCATCCTGGGTTATGACCGTTGTAGTCCCATCAGGGAGGCTGACTTCCAAAGGCATAATCTCCCGCTTAAAGCGACCAGCTTGGGTGGCGGCGACCGCTTTTTGGTGACTGGCGAAAGAAAAACTATCCAACTGTTCCCTGCTAAAACCCCATTTCTCGGCAATCAGCTCAGCCGACAGCCCTTGTGGAATGATAGTATATTTGGACATAAGCTTGGGGCTCATTTCCGCACCGGCCAAAGTCGACCCCATGGGCACTCTGGTCATGCTCTCTACCCCAGCTGCTATCACTACATCCATATCGCCGGCCAGGATAGCCTGGGCAGCAAAGTGGACTGCCTGTTGGCTGGAACCACATTGCCGATCTATCGTAGTGCCAGGAATCTCTTTAGGAAACCCGGCAATCAAAAGGGCATTGCGAGCGATATTCATGCTTTGCTCGCCTATTTGGGACACGCAACCCATAATTACATCCTCAACCAAGCTAGCGTCAATCCCCGCTCGCCGGATCAACTCCGACAATACCAAAGCAGCCAACTCATCCGGGCGAATTAGGCCAACTAAGCCCTTACGGCGTCCTATTGGGGTACGCACCGCCTCTATAATTACGGCTTCCCTCACTATGCGTCCTCCTCGCCACCGGGTTTAATGGTTTAGATAGCTAAATAGTTGGTAGCCGCAGCTGCCAACTGCGGGAGCACCACCTCCGCCTCTCCCTCCAGTAAATAATCGGTGACAGTAGCGGTGAGAGCCGAAGGCTCAGGGTTGATCTCCACAATTATCGCACCATGCTCCTTGGCTACCAGAGGCAGACTAGCTGCCGGTTCCACCAAAGCTGAGGTACCAATTACTAGCATGACTTGGCATTGCTGGGATTCTGCATAGGCCCTCAGCAAGGCTGTTTTTGGGATTGGTTCGCCAAAGAAAACAGCTCCCGGCTTCAGGATCTCCCCGCAATTGCAATAAGGGGGAAGGCTATCGAAGGAAAACATGCTAGCTGGGTAGTGGGCACGACAGTTCAGGCACACCAACTCCCTAGCGTTACCATGAAATTCGATTACTTCACGGGAACCGGCTGCCTGATGGAGCCCATCGATATTTTGCGTGATAATACAGCGCAGCAATCCATGGTGTTCTAGTTCAGCCAGAGCTAAGTGGGCTGGGTTAGGTCGAGCTGCAAATAGCCCTTTGGCCAGCTCTGCAAAAAGTTCCCAAGAGCGCACCGGATTGCTGCGAAAGCTTTCGATATGGGCAAATTCCATAGGATCAAAACGACTCCATAAGCCACCTTGGCCACGAAAAGTTGGAATACCGCTGCTGACCGATATGCCAGCTCCGGTGAGAGCTATAGCCCTTCGTCCGTTGGTTAGCAGCTTAGCAACGTCGGTCACTTTATTGCCGTTATGACGTCTATGCCATACGAACACCTGCCACACCTCCCTTCCGAGTTCATCCAGATTAGAATACTCAACACTTCAGTATGCTATTGAAATAGAGACTCATCTTGTAATCGACATATTATTGTGAATCTACTGCGTCTTCTATATTACAACAAATATGTTCTTTCGGAGAATATGCTGCCTCAATGGTCGAATTTTGCACCCGAGCAGTCAAAAATCAGGTTAAACAGAATGCCGGTCCCAAGCAATTAGCGCTGCACCCAAAGCGCCGGTAAGCTGAGGTTCGGGTGGTACTGTCAGCAGGTGCCTGCTAAGCTCCTCCAGGGCTTTTTGTACCCCCCAGTTCTTGGCTACCCCACCGGTTAGTACTACTTTCTCCACAAACCCTAGCCGGCCCACCAATCCCATAATTCTTCTGGCTATGGAGTGATGAATGCCGGCCACTATATCCTCCACCTGCTTTTTGGCCGCTAAGTGGGATATGATTTCCGATTCAGCAAAGACAGTGCACGTACTGCTTATCGGTACTACCTCTCGGGACTTTTCCCCCAGTTTGGCAAGGTCGCCTACTTCATAACCTAATGCTTGGGCCATTACTTCCAGGAATCTACCCGTCCCGGCGGCGCACTTTTCATTCATTACAAAATCGACTACCCGCCCGTGGAGATCTAGCCTAATCGCCTTAGCATCTTGCCCCCCTATGTCAATTATGGTTCTTGCCTCCGGAACCAAAAAATGAACCCCGCGGGCATGGCAGGTGATCTCGCTAACCTCGGCATCTGCCCCTTCATAGGTAACTCGTCCGTAACCTGTAACCACAGCATATTTCACTAGCTGGCGGTCGATCCCTGCCGAGGTAAGTACCCCATCCACTGCCTCTTCGGGACCGCGAGTGCCGGTCCCAGCTTTAACCAACGAACTAGCAATCACCCTGTGTCCATCAGCTAAAAGCACTGCCTTGGACGTAATGGATCCGATATCAATCCCCAAGGTATATATCAACATGGTCGCCCCCATTCATAGGTTGATTAAGGCAAGGTCTAGCAGTTTAATCTACCTGCTCCAGCATCTCAATGAATGCTTGCAGGCGGGTGCGTATCTGGGCCAGCGATCCCATCTGTTGTTCAATTTCAATCCAGAGGTGGGGAATGCCCCATTCCTCCAAATCTTCCTTGATGTATGGGTAATCAAACTCCTCCATCTCACAAAATTTCATATTAATGACTACTATGCCGGTTGCTCCAGTCTCTTGAAATAATTGTCGGTAATATTCGCCCCTGCTTTTAGCTGGATCAAAGAGGGTAGAACAGTAGTCCAGGCTTAGGTACATCTGAGCTAAGGCCAGCATCAAATCATCCAGGTCTTCACCCGGCGGCAACACTACATCGTGACGATACTGGCGCCCACCCAGGGCCAGATTGTCAGCCACTACCGTAGCGCCCAGCTGCTCAATAATCTCCAGTATCGATTCTGGCTCAGCCATAATCCCTGTTAGCAATAACCTGGCTTTAGTCGTCGGTTCCGATCTCCGCGGGTTTAACTTGACCTCTGCCAGTAGCGCTTCCAGTAACCGGTTATGCTCATCCACTGGGAGAAAAAGGCCGGCCTTGAGCGCATGTGCCATGGTCAAAGGTCGCAAACGCCCCGGGTTTTGGGCCCGTATCCAGCTCAATGACCGCATAAGTTCCCGGTTTCGGTTGTAGTCTATTATTGTCTGCCGCAACTTTTCTGACTCCAACGGCCGCCCCGACCATAGAGACAAGGTATCGGCCAGCTCGCACAGCGTACGCTTTAAATAGGCCAGCGCGCTCGGGTGGCGCCGATTCATAGGATAAACTAAATCCGCTTGGCACTGGTTAGGGAAAACTTTTTTCCATATATCAGATAGGCTCTGCAGGTGATCACAGCTAGAGGGAAAAACAACTCCGTCAAGGATGCGGTAGGTTCCCTTTAACCCCAGCTCCAATATCCCCCGAACCAAAGAACATGAAAACGACTGAAGATGGGTATGGGCTTCAGCAATTGCTGTTTGTCCGCCCCACATTCCCACTGGTAACATACCCAAAGCGGAAATCAGTTCGCGTGGCATATAGTACGGCGTCCAGCCAATAGCCAATCCCCCAGTCTGCTCTTTCCACTTCTGTACCGCTAGCTTGGGGTAGCGACAGGCATCCTCCAACTGCTGCATGACTTCGGTTAAGGTCATGATAGTACCCCCTATGCCCGATGCCTAGCTTTAAGAGCCTCAATAAAAGCCTGGATGCGAACATCAGTTTGAGCCCGCGAGTAGGCTCGCGAATCGCATTGATCAGCATCGATGGCCAGCACTGGCAGTCCCCACTCATCTTGCAGCAAGCGGTGAATCTCGTACACTCCAAAGCAAGCAGGCTTGCAGCTACGATTGGAATGGTGAATGATCCCATCCAAACTATATTTCTCTATAAGCCCAGAAACATAGGCCAACTTGTCGTCTAGGTTCCGGTTGATCATGATGCTGGCATAGGTCTTGGCCATCGCTTCTAGGGTCGGTTCGGCAAATTCCAAGATCCAGGCATCAGTATAGCTAGAACAAACTAAGCAAGCCTTTAGATCTTTGAGTAAATAATGCATATGCCCCATTTCGAACCAAACCGGGATCCCATCCCACATAAGCCGGTACTCCTCCCCCGGTACCGCTGCATAGCCGCTGGCAATCCGTTCTTCCAATTCGCTCTTAAGGAATTGATAGAACTCCAGTGCCTCGTTGCTTCCCCGCATCATGACAATAGGAGCCATATAATTGAAAAGGTGAAAGGCAGTGAACGGACAAGGTCGGTGTGCTCCCATCTCAAGAATCTCTCGCCAAAGGCGGGACGAGCGTGAAGAAACGTCCACTACTTCCCAGAATCGTTCCCAATTGAACCTGTTTCCGGTAACCTGCTCCAAAACCTCTACCAAATAATGAAATTGCTCCACTATGTACTCTATAGCATGAGGGCTAATTTCAGATCGATGGTTGAAGGGGACATCGATCAATACCAAGGGCACTTGAAAATGGCGGGCCAGATTTTCATACCATTTGGTCACCGTCTGGCAGGTATTGTTGCAACAGACTAAGAGGTTAGGCCTAGGTAACCCGCCCACCGGACTTTGGCCCGAAAAAATGGCGCCAAAATCGGCACGGGCATAGGAACAAATATCGCTAGAATAGCCCCGGGCCTCCGCATGCTCAGCCAATTGTACCCCCATTTTCCTCGCGCCAGCCAAAGCTGCGTGGTTTTCTGGATAAACCGTAATAATATTCATGGCCTCCAGGAACTCTGCTGGAGCAATAGCAGTAGACCAAGCGATGGGCCGTTGCCCCTCCGATAGCTTAGCCTTCAAATAGTACATTTCTACCATTTCCTTTAGCTTGGTCTCCGAGGGGCTTAGGGGTTCCCGCTGTGCCAAACAAATCAGTCCTTTCCGAAAAACATAAAACCGATAACTGTAGTCTATATTACCACAGTTCTGCCTTTTTGTCCTCATCTACCTTGTCAACGTAGGATCCCACTGACCGTGGACGGCGATAGGTCTGCCAGGCGATTTCCAGAACAGAAAGGCCCTGCAAGAGGAGACGGAGCACCAGGGTGATGGTGGACGTTAGACGGCGTTGGCGAGCATATCGCGGAATGATGTGGCCGGAACTGGGAGACAAACCTGGCCCGGTACCGCCACAACTCCCGGGGCGTGTAACCAGCCAAGGCTGCGCTGGGCCAGGACTCGTGGTTATTTCCCGCCGGTAGTTATTCTTCTATCCGCCTAATATCAGCTCCCAAAGCTTGAAGCTTACCAACGATATTTTCATATCCCCGATCAATATGGTGGATGCAGCTGATTTCCGTCTGCCCTTCTGCCATTAACCCTGCGATCACCAAGGCAGCTCCGGCCCTTAGATCGGTAGCTTTTACCCTGGCTCCAGTTAAATGTTTCACTCCTCGAACTATCGCGCTATGGCCTTCAATCTTGATATCAGCGCCCATACGTTTAAGCTCAGCCACATGCATAAAGCGGTTCTCGAAAACAGTCTCGGTAATAACGCTGGTACCGCTGGAGCGGGTCATAAAGGCCATCATCTGCGGTTGCATATCGGTTGGAAAACCGGGATAAGGCATGGTTTTAATATCAGCCGCTTTAATACCGTCAGGGCAAAATACCCGCAGCCCACCGTTCTCCTCCTGAACTTCCATTCCCGCTTCCTTAAGCTTGGCGATCATAGGGTTTAAGTGGTTAAGAATAACGTTATTGATCAGTACATTCCCGCCCGAAGCCGCAGCAGCCACCATATAGGTGCCAGCTTCAATCCGGTCCGGTATCACCGTATGCACAGTCCCATGCATGGATTCTACTCCCTCAACGCGAATGACCTTGGTCCCAGCTCCAGTTATTTTTGCTCCCATGGCATTTAAGAAGTTGGCCAGGTCAACGATTTCCGGCTCTTCGGCCACATTTTCAATGATGGTAATACCTTTGGCTAAAGTTGCCGCCATCATGATATTCTCGGTGGCCCCAACGCTAGGAAAATCCAAATATACCTTGGCGCCGGTAAGTTTAGTAGCCTTGGCCTCTATGGTGCCATGGACGGATATGATCTCCGCTCCCAAAGCTGCCATCCCCTTGAGGTGAAGGTCAATAGGCCGGGTTCCAATGGCACAACCGCCCGGTACCGAAAGCTTGGCTCGACCAACTCGCGCCAGCAATGGCCCTAAAACTAAAAACGAGGCCCGCATCCGACGCATATACTCGTACGGAGTCTCTCCGTTGGAGCTGATGTTGGTGCAATCTATCTTTAGAGTTCGCCCCTCGCTTTTTACTTCAGCCCCCAGTCGAGTAAGGACCTCACAAATGGTGCTAACATCCGCCAAGAAAGGAACATCATTGATAATGCTCTGGTTTTCTTCCGCAAGAAGGGATGCGGCAATGATCGGTAGGACTGCATTCTTGGAACCGCTAATCGAAACTTCACCAGTTAGTGGTGTACCTCCCGTTACTATGATTCTTCCCAAATCGTCTTCCTCCTTGCTGACCTATGCGTGATCTGTTCGCTACCGAACCCAGCATTCCTGCTCTTTAGCCTCTGCGCCTAGGAAGTTAAAATTCTCCAGGCAATACTGGGATACCCAAGGTGAGATATGTAAAGTTATCAGCACTGTGATAGCGCCAGGCTATGCCAAGATTCAGCAGTTTCCCTCCACAATAAACCGCTCTGGGCAAAGCTCTGGAATAGGCGCTAACGCTCATCCAAGCGGGGTTCTCAGCATACTCTACTAGACAAGCCCGGGCCACCGCCAGCATATTCTGTGTACGGCGTTGCAACCATAGCTTCGCTACCTTACCGGGTATCTTCCCACTAAAGTATAAGTGGGTTTCAAGTTTAAGTCTTGGGTTTAAGCTAGCAATTCTTTGCCAGCAATCTACCCATTCCCTCACCGTTACTTGGCCTCGGACAGTTAGGTCTACTTCCAGATACTCTTCATTGGATGCAGTTCTCCCTTGGGCTAGCAACGGTACAGAACTTAAGCGCAATCGCCCTATAACCGGAGTCCCATTTCTAAGACACCCGGTTATCTGGACTACGTTCCACTTATTTCCACGCTGATGCTGTTGGCCAGCGTAATGAGACTTCAAGCCCACAACATTTTCCACCTGCTTGGCCATGGCTAACAATGCCTCTGACTTAGCTTCCACTGTGTCCCCGCTTGGCCAAGAAGCCCAGCCAACTATACGTGCTTCTACCATTTGGCATCCGCTCTTTTGCCAAACCTGCTCTAGCACCTGACCTGGCAGACTGCCACCTGAGCCTTGAGGGCAAAGGCCTCCAGTAAAGCCTACGAAGCTAGATAAAATGACTAAAGCCAATAAAAGCGACCGCAAACTTTATCCCTACCTCCAGCTTTATTGTTGCCATTTTTTTCCCGGTTATGCTCCTACCGGTCAATTGCAGCCGGGGGCTTATAAAGCTCGCGGCCAAGGCTTGGAAGATTAAGCCGCTTAAGGTTATAATATGGCCAAAATCATAACTTGCAGGTGATGGTTCCATGCGAGTACCGCAGGGCTTAGTGCCTTTAGCTCGCTATGTAGAGATTGCCGCCGATCTAGCGCACAAGATAGTGCTGGAAGAATATCAAACCGGCCAGAGACTTTTCGGGCGGTCATCTTTGGCCGGGCAGTACCACGTTTCCCCTGAGACAATCCGTCGGGCTTTATCTTTGCTTCAGGAACGCGGTGCAGTAGAAGTGCAGCCCGGCGTGGGCGTAGTAGTAAGGTCAAAGTCGGCAGCTGAAGCTTTCGTAGCCGAGTATAGCCAACAGAAGGCTATTGGGGAAATGCAGGAACGGCTTCGTTCACTAATTGAGGAGCGTAACCGACTCAATGAAGAAATCGACATTTTAACTGATGAGTTGCTCAATTTTACCTTTAAGATGGCTAGCCGCCTACAAAAGATTCAAGAGATCAGGATACCCGAAAACTCTCCGCTCGTGGGCCAGACTTTAGCTTCTAGCCAGTTTCGTGCCCGTACTGGAGCCACCATTCTGTCCCTGAAGCGGAAAGGCGAAGAGATGTTTTCACCCAGCGCCAACACAGAGCTTAAAGGAGGCGACCTGCTAGTAATCGTAGGGCCACCGGAAGCCGAGCAGCAGGCACGGCTACTTGCTCAAGGAAGCAACTCCCAGCCTAACGAAGAAAGCTAAGTTACCTTAAGGGAGGATTCTTGCTCTCGCTGGCGAATAGCCACTAGATGCCGTTACCGAGAGTTACAGCGGTTAGGGGGAATCGGTAATGAAGGTAGAACGGACCTACGACGAGATCAACGCCAAAGTCCGGCAGGGCAAAGTGGTGGTAGTAACTGCCGAGGAGTTGGTTGAAAGGGCTCAGACCGAAAGCCTTACCAGCCTTTTTCGGGAGATCGATGTGGTTACGACCGGCACCTTTGGAGCCATGTGCTCATCGGGAGTCTTTCTTAACTTAGGCCATACCGTCCCCCGAATGAAGATACAAAAAGCCTGGCTCAACGATGTTCCTTGCTACTGTGGCTTGGCCGCAGTAGATGTTTACCTCGGTGCTACTGAATTGCCGGAAAAGGATCCGCTCAACAGCACTCATCCGGGCGAGTTCCGTTATGGAGGCGGGCACGTTATTGAGGATCTGGTAGCTAGAAAACCGGTTCATCTTCGCGCTGTAGCTTATGGGACCGATTGCTACCCGCGCCGGGAACTTGATGCCACTATCACTCTGGATGATCTCAATGATGCCATCCTATTCAATCCACGTAATGCTTACCAAAACTATAATTGTGCTGTTAATACTACCTCCCGCACTATTTATACCTATATGGGGGTACTTAAGCCGAGATTGGGCAATGCCCACTATTCCACCTCTGGGCAATTGAGCCCTTTGCTGAAAGATCCTTACTTTAGAACTATCGGGATCGGAACCCGCATTTTTCTGGGAGGCGGGATCGGCTATGTAGCTGGCCCAGGAACCCAGCATTTTCCTAGCTTACCCGACAACCCTGATGATAAGGCCCGGGTACCCTCGGGCGGAACTTTGGCCGTAACTGGAGATCTCAAACAGATGCAGCCTGGATGGCTACGGGGGGCCAGTTTCCTGGGCTACGGGGCCACTCTCATGGTGGGGATCGGTATCCCTATTCCCATACTTAGCGAGGAGGTTTTGTATTATGCCTCGCGGTCTGACGCTGAGTTATTTGCCCCCATAGTCGATTACGGGGATGCCTATCCTTACGGAGAG
Organism: Clostridia bacterium; assembly: GCA_014360065.1. Taxonomy (NCBI): domain Bacteria; kingdom Bacillati; phylum Bacillota; class Clostridia; species Clostridia bacterium. The sequence continues at coordinate 10,046 of JACIYF010000043.1, forward strand.
CCTGGTAACCTCGGCTACGTAAGCTACGCTCAGTTGAAATCAGGCTATATCGAAGTCCAGGGGCAGAGGGTACCCACAGCGCCGTTGTCCAGTTACTCCAAGGCCCGAGAAATTGCACAAATACTAAAATCCTGGATCCGGGAAGGGCAATTCACCCTCTCAGAGCCAGTTCAACTCTTACCCTCAGTAGATGCCCAACGGCAACCGCATATTTTAAGGGACAAGCCCCAAGGGAATCCAGTGGGGGAGGGACGCTAATATGCCATCGCGCCGGATCGTCTTGCGCTTCAACGCCTCCATTGTGGACAAACCGGTAATCTACCGTTTGGTCAAGGACTACGACCTGGTATTCAACATTCTTAAGGCCAACGTCACACCGCAGATGGAAGGTACCTTAGTCATGGAGCTTAGCGGCGAACGCTTCCAAGAAGGATTAGATTACCTGGCCAATAGCGGGGTTACGATTGAGCCCCTGGGAGAGCAAATTGTGCGCAATGCTGAAAAATGTGTCAGCTGCGGAGCATGCACCGCCATTTGCCCTACCGGGGCGCTTTCCCTGGAAAGACCTTCCATGCAGGTGGAGTTTAAAGACGAGCTGTGTGTGGTCTGCCAGTTGTGTACGCGGGCTTGCCCCTTGAAGGCGATGGAGGTACGCTTCAGTTGAGCCTTCGCACTTACCGAGAGTATTTTCGGCAGGAGGACCTGGTTTACTTTCAAGTGGTTGTGAAAGATAGTGATCTATACATCGGCGTACGGAAAACCCGGTTCTCCATGGAGCTAGCCAAAAAGACAGAACAACTCTTGCGCCAGCTTCGTTCGGACCTGGAGGAGTACATTGCCCGCGATCCTACCTTTGCGACTACCCTACAGCCTTACTTGGTCCCGGTCTGGGCCCCCCCTGTTGCCCAAGCCATGGCGGCTAGCGCCCAGCTAGCTGGAGTTGGGCCCATGGCAGCAGTGGCCGGTGCCTTCGCGGATGCTATAGGCAGGTTTCTTGGTACCCATTCTTCCAACACTATTGTGGAAAATGGTGGCGACATCTATCTAAAATCAACCCGAGCCCGGCGGATTGGTATTTATGCTGGCAAAAAATCGCCCTTTACCGGCCGAGTGGCTTTAGAAATCCCTAAAGACTGGACCCCTTTAGGGATATGTACTTCTTCTGGTACGGTTGGCCCGTCTCTCAGCTTTGGAGAGGCCGATGCCGCTATTATCCTAGCTCGGACAGCAACCCTAGCTGATGCCGTTGCCACGGCTACAGCCAATCGCATCAAAAAACCCCAAGACCTAAAGGAGGCTATTAACTTTGCCTCCCAAGTTCCTGGGGTTATAGGGGCGGTGGCCATCAAGGACGATCAAATAGCAGCCTGGGGTCAAGTCCGCTTGGTCCCTGTATAATTTAGGTATAACCTAGCTACTCTGCCCCAGCCGCCTTAAGCCGAGTTAACGCTCGGCGCAGCGCCATCTCGGCCCGAGCATAGTCGAGATTGGGTGGCTTCTCACGCAACCGCGTCTCCGCCCTGATCTTAGCTCGCCGGGCCCGCTCCACATCGATGTCCTCAGCTCGCTCGGCCGTATCGGCCAGCACTGTGACCCGGTTCGCGGCTACTTCCATAAAGCCTCCGCTAACGGCTACCTTCTTGATCTCCCCATTCTTGCGGTAGCGCATAACGCCAACCGACAGGGAAGTGATTAAGGGCGTATGGTTCGGGAGTATGCCTAAGTAACCTTCGGCTGCAGGCACAATGATGGCCTCTACCTCTTCTCGAAAAACCAACCGTTCCGGAGTTACTACCTCCAGCGTTAGAGAGGTTCCTGCCATAGTCTACCTCCTACATTAGCTCCTTGGCTTTGGCCTGAGCCTCGTCAATAGTTCCCACCATATAGAAGGCTTGCTCTGGCAAGTCATCATGCTTACCCTCAAGAATCTCTTTGAAACCTCTCACTGTTTCTTTAAGGGGTACGTACACGCCAGGCTGGCCGGTAAATGCCTCGGCCACATGGAAAGGCTGGGACAAGAACCGCTGGATTTTGCGGGCCCTGGCTACGATCAGCTTATCCTCCTCCGAAAGCTCATCGATTCCCAAGATAGCAATAATGTCTTGGAGATCCTTATACCGTTGCAGAATCTTTTGCACCCCACGCGCCACCTGATAGTGCTCTTCCCCTAAGACCCTGGGATCAAGCAACCGAGACGTAGAGTCAAGAGGATCCACGGCTGGATAAATACCTAACTCAGCAATTTGCCGAGAAAGCACTGTGGTGGCATCTAAGTGAGCAAAAGTAGTAGCCGGAGCTGGATCGGTCAGGTCATCAGCCGGAACATAAATAGCCTGCACAGAAGTAATGGATCCATTTCTGGTGGAAGTAATCCGCTCCTGCAAAGCCCCCATTTCCGTAGCCAAGGTTGGCTGATATCCTACCGCTGACGGCATCCGGCCAAGAAGAGCACTAACCTCGGAACCAGCTTGGACAAAGCGGAAAATGTTATCGATAAACAGTAGTACATCCTGGCCAGCCTCATCCCGGAAATACTCCGCCAGGGTTAGACCGGTGAGACCAACCCGCAACCTAGCTCCAGGAGGCTCGTTCATTTGTCCAAATACCAGAGCCGTCTTTTCTAGAACCCCCGACTCCTTCATTTCCAGCCACAGGTCATTACCTTCGCGGGTACGTTCACCCACGCCAGAGAAGACTGAATACCCACCATGCTCGTAGGCTATATTACGGATCAGTTCCATGATTAGCACTGTCTTGCCAACTCCGGCGCCACCAAATAGGCCCACTTTGCCTCCCTTGGCATAAGGAGCCAACAGATCGACCACCTTAATACCGGTCTCTAGAATTTCCTGGGCCGGCCTTTGGTCCACTAAGGGCGGAGCCGGACGGTGGATAGGATACTTTTTTTCAGTTACCACTGGACCCAATCCATCGATAGGTTCGCCTAAAACATTAAATAGCCGCCCCAAAGTTTCAGGGCCCACCGGCACTTCAATTGGCCCCCCCGTGTCGGTAGCAATCATACCTCGTTGTAGCCCATCAGTGGAAAAAAGGGAAACGCACCTGACCGTATCATTGCCCAGATGCTGCATGGCTTCCATAGTAACCTTAATCTTGACATCGCTTTTAAACTCAGGGGGCTGATCATCGCTATCGATGGTGATGGCGTTATATAGATCGGGCAGCTCGCCGTTCTCAAACCGTACATCTACCACTGGGCCAATAACTTGAACAACCCTTCCTTGCCTCACTTGCATCCCTCCTGTCAGCCATTGGTCCCAACCTACCAGAAATTACTGGATAGCCTGAGCCGTTCCGACGATATCGGCTAATTCCTTAGTGATTGCTGCCTGTCTCGCCCGGTTGTAGGTCAGGGTTAGCTTTTGCACCATTTCTTCTGCATTTTCCGTGGCATTGTCCATGGCCGTCATCCGCGCCCCGTGCTCGCTGGCCTTGGCTTCCAGAAAAGCGCGATACACCACCGCCTCTACTAATCGAGGAAGCAAAACTTCAAGAACGGAAGGCGCAGAAGGCTCAAATAGGTATTCAGCTTGGCGATATGCCTGCGCGCCAACGTCTGCTCCAGGCGCTTTGGCCTCAGAGCTTGCCGACCTAAACTTGCCACCGGGAAAACCTTTCCCGCTGCGCTCCAACGGTAGGAGCCTAAGCACAGTCGGTCGGTGCGTCACGGCATTGATAAACTCCGTATAAATCATATAGACCTCATCATAGGTTCGGTTATGAAAGAGCGCCATCATTTCCCGGGCTATTTCTCGGGTTTGAATGTAGCTTGGTAAATCACCTACGTCAGTGATTACTTTTTCCAGCTTATACCCGCGACTCCGCAAGTAATCCCGGCCTTTCCTCCCTACTGCAATCACTGAGGCCCCCGGGCTACTATCGACCTTACTTTGGGCGAGCCGGCTAACATTTACATTGTAACCACCACAAAGCCCCCGGTCCGAGGTAATCAGTAGGTAACCAATCCGTTCGACTTTTTCTCTCGGCCGAACCAGGGGGTGATCAATTTCGGGGGCAGCGCTGATTATTCGCTGCGTGACTTCCCAAAGCTTGTTGGAATACGGTCGAGCCTCGATGAGGCGGGCTTGGGCAATTCGCAGTTTGGCAGCAGCTACCATATTCATGGCCTTGGTAATCTGCTTGGTGTTTTCGACGCTGCGGATGCGCCGCCGGATATCCCTAACTCCTGGCAATGGCCTTCACCCCTGCTTATCAATGCCGAACCCAGTCGACTAAGCCGCGGTTCGTTCTGGCTTAAGGAAGTCTTTTTTGAAGTCCTCTATCGCTTTCTTTAACCGCTCGATGATGGCTTCATCAAGCTCCTTTTTCGACTTGATCTCGGCTAGAATATCAGGGTGGAGAGAGCGCATGTAGCGCAAGAATTCTTGCTCAAAGCGTAAGACCTCTTCCACCTCAATATCGTCTAGATAGCCGTTGACACCCACATACAGGACTACCACTTGTTCTTCCACTGGCATAGGAACATATTGCCCCTGCTTCAAAAGCTCGGTCATGCGCTGGCCCCGTGCCAATCGAGCCTGCGTAGCTTTATCCAAATCTGACCCAAACTGGGCAAAGGCAGCTAATTCCCGGTATTGGGCCAAATCCAGCCGCAGTCGGCCCGCAACTTGCTTCATGGCCTTAATCTGAGCAGCTCCTCCGACCCGAGATACTGATAGGCCAACGTTAATAGCCGGACGCTGACCGGCATAGAAAAGATCGGATTCCAGGTATATCTGGCCGTCAGTAATGGAGATTACATTGGTGGGAATGTAAGCTGCCACATCGCCAGCCTGCGTCTCGATAATAGGGAGAGCAGTCAGCGACCCCCCACCTAGATCTGGGCTTAACTTAGCTGCCCTTTCCAGCAAGCGCGAATGCAGATAAAAAATATCTCCAGGATACGCCTCACGCCCAGGGGGACGGCGCAAAAGCAAGGATAGTTCTCGGTAAGCAGCTGCTTGCTTGGACAAATCATCGTATACAACTAGCACATCCCGGTGCTGATTGTACATGAACTCTTCGCCCATGGCGCAGCCAGCGTACGGAGCGATATACAGCAATGGCGCCGGATCACTGGCAGTAGCTGAAACTACCGTGGTATAGCTCATGGCCCCAGTTTCCTCAAGCTTGTTGACCACGCCGGCCACAGTTGAGGCCTTTTGGCCAATGGCCACATAAATACAGATGACATCCTGATCCTTTTGATTAATAATGGCATCCACAGCCAAAGCTGTCTTTCCGGTCTGCCGGTCCCCAATAATCAGTTCCCGTTGTCCCCGGCCAATAGGAATCATGGAATCAATGGCTTTGAGACCGGTCTGTAAAGGCGTGTTTACCGGCCGTCGATATATGACCCCAGGGGCGGCGGACTCAACGGGCCGGAAGCGATCGGTCTGGATGGGACCCTTCCCATCTAGAGGCTGGCCCAGAGGGTTTACCACCCGCCCGATCAAGGCTTCACCTACTGGCACTTGCATGATTCTGCCAGTACGCTTAACCTCGTCCCCCTCCTTAATGTGAGTATAGGGACCCAGAATCACGCAGCCCACATTATCTTCTTCCAAGTTCAATACCATCCCATATACTCCACCAGGAAATTCCAGAAGCTCGCTGGCCATAGCCCGTTCTAACCCGTATACTCGAGCGATCCCATCCCCGACCTGGATAACTGTACCCACATCGCTAACTTCAATCTGAGCCTCGTAGTTCTCAATTTCCCTTTTTAAAACGGAACTAATCTCGTCCGGTCTTAGACTCACCTAGTTCACCTCTTTTCGCATGTTATCCACCTTAGAAGCTAAAGGTATGGACTGGAGGTGGCCTTTGAGGCTCCTCAGCCGTCCGGCCACGCTGCCATCGTAAACCCGGTCTCCTACCTTAATCGAGATGCCGGCAATGAGGCTCGGGTCCACGCTCTCCTTTAAGCGGATTTTCTTGCTGGTAAGCCTACCAAGGGTCTGCGTAAGGGTTTGCTTTTCTGCCCCTGTCAGGGCGATAGCCGATCTGACTTCAACCTCCTGAACGTTCTCAGCCCTATCCCGAAGCTCTAGGAAGCAGCGGTACACAGCGCTGATATGCTGCTCCCGGCTCTTATCTATGGCTAGCATGAGAAAATTAAGGCTCAGAGGGTGAATTCTTTCCGCAAAGAGGTCGCGCAGCACTTGTTTTTTGGTTTTTTTGCTTAATTGGTGGTGCCCAATAACTTCCCGTAGTTGGTCGCTAGTTTCTATGGCGCCCACCACCTCTTCTAGGTCAGCAGCAAAAACGTCAAGAAGGTTTTTCTCTTCTCCTAATTCAAATAGGGCCTGAGCGTAACGGCGGGCCACCACAGCATCGCTCATTGCAGTTTTCCGACCTCCTGCACAAATTGATCCACCACCTGACGATGATCCTCAGGCCTAAGGCTACGGCCTATGACCTTCCCAGCTGCCAGTATTGCTAGAGTGCTCACCTCATCCCGCAGTTGAGCCAAGGCCTCCGCCTTTTCCCGCTCGATCTCTTGCCGGGCTTTATCAAGAATCGCCGCTGCCTCGGACCTAGCTTCATTAACGATCTGCTCTCGGGTTTTCTCTCCTAAAGCGTTAGCCTGATCCACAATGGCCTGCGCTTCTTGGCGGGCCTGGTTTATTTCCTTTCGGTATTGGTCCAGTAGGGCCTCAGCTTCCTTACGAGCAGCCTCAGCGCGCTCAAGGTTTCCGGCTACCTCAGACCGTCGCTGGTCCAGCATCTTCAGCATGGGTCCATAAAGGAATTTATATAAAAGGGCTAATAGCACCACAAAGTTAATTATAGCCCATATGAGCTCATGAATATTGATGGTCATACTACCAACCCACTTCCCTTCTGCCTACGGGTCGCCTTTGCCCGAACAGTGCCATGCCTGCCGCTAGAACCAACTAGGTTCCGCCGGCCCGGCAATGCCCTCCATTACCGGGCCGGGCCTGATCCTAGTCTAGTCTTAGCCCATCCTCCCCAGCAGCATAAAGGCAATCAACAGGCCATAAATAGTCAAGGCCTCCATAAAAGCTAGCGCCAGAATCATGGATACGCGGATAGGTCCGGCCGCCTCGGGTTGGCGTGCAGTACCTTCCAGGGCGCGTGCCGCTGCGTTACCCTGCCCCAACGCCGGCCCAATGGTAGATACGGCAATGGCAATGGCGGCAGCAATAGCAATCAATCCGGTAGTCAATCCGTTCCCTCCTTTCCTTGCGCCAAAAGACTGGTTACAGGTTTTAATCATTCAGCCTCAGTAGCTTCGGTTAGGTATACGGAGCTTAAGAGGGTAAACACTAGGGCCTGAATGAAGCCCATCAGTAAGCTAAGCCCCATCATGGCAATGGGAACAAAGTAAGGTATGATCCCTAGAAGCGATACAATGACCATTTCTTCGCCGAAGATATTGCCATAAAGTCGAAGCGACAACGATAATGGCCGAACAAACTCCTCGATGATTTTTAACGGCAGCATGAAGAAGAGCGGCTGGGTAAAGTGCTTTAGATACCGCCAACCATGCGCCATAAATCCAGAAACGTGGGTGGCAAAGAAGACCACGATGGCCAGACCCGCAGTGACGCTCCAGGTACTGGTGGGGGCAGCCAGACCAGGAATCTCTCCTGCTCCCGGAATAAGCCCGCTGTAGTTGGATAAAAGAATGAAAATAAACAGCGTAACCAATAAGGGCAGGAAGCGCCTGGCCTTTTCGTACCCCATTATCCCAGCAAAAAAATTTAGCAGGCTTTCTACCGCCCATTCCATGAGGTTTTGCACCCCATGGGGGATGCGCTGCATGTTACGAGTTGCTAAAAAACTTACCAATACCAAAACCGCCATAATGGCCCACATGGTGGTCACCCGGCTGGTCACTTCTAAGCCCAGCACCGAGAATAGTACTGGACTAGCCTCTGCCGCGCCCAGAACTCCCGCTATCAGTTCACTCACCCCCCTTCGCTAATAAATAGCGAACTGCCAGTACGTTTTTCATCATAGTCAGCCCTAAGCCGGTTCCCATGAGCACAGGTAAATTATGGTATACCGCCAACAAGGCTAGGAAGTTGACTGCGTAGCGGACAGCGTACCCGCCCAAGACTTTTCCTTTAGCTTGGTCCGCCTTAGAAAAATCAATTCGCCTGAGAAGCCAAGTTATGAATATGTGATTTATTACACTAACGCTAGTTCCAAAAACTAGCCCTGCCACCAAACCTAGTAACAAGGTCAAAGCCCCTCTTTTGAATATGAGCAATCGGCTTCGGCTGGTTGGTCTTCCTCACGTAGTTTCACCCGTTGTTTTGCTGTGGTATGCCGGCCGATTATAGATTCCGGCCTCTATGGCTCGTCTCCATTTCCCTTTTTTTGCCAATCCTTTTCCTTGCGGCTAAGCTTTTCCAGCTGAATGATCAGCGTATAAAAAGAGAAACCAATGGCAATCAAAACCCCTAAAAAGGTCAACAAAGGCTGCGTCCCAAACCGACCGTCAAGGTAACTGCCAGCTTTAAAAGCTAGCCATAAGTAAACCGCCAAGGACAGCCCAAACGTAAGCGCCAAATTGAGGTATTCAAGCTCCAACCGGCGTCGGCTAGCCAAAAGCGCCCCCCTCTGTCGTGTCGACGGGCCCAGTATATAAATAACCATAAGTAAAGGTTATTCTTTACTTTTTCTCTAAATCCTTTCTCGGCCAAATAAAATATTCCTCTCGGCTCAAACTAGTACTCTAGTTTTCTTCAAAACCAAATTAGCCAGGCTACTCCTCTAGATCGCAGGTTTGCAATTCCTTGACTACTTTCGCCGCCACTTCAGCAATAGCTGCCCGTACTGGACCAGATATTCCCTGTCCCCATCCGGTATGGTCAGGATCGATCTCTATGGCGAAAACCACTATAAGAGGCAGAGCATAACCAGCATACTCAGCCTGGACCAAGGCATCCCATAAACCTTGGCCATGGCTACCGCCCAACCCTAGACTTTTCGGCCACTCTCTCTTAATCTCTCGGTTCCATCGCCACCGGCTTATGGCGCCTGGCCTCTTTCCCAGGTAAGCAGCATCGATAATGACCGCTTTTTTTAGTCCTACTATAGTGTCCAGCCATTGCCAGGGAGCCAAGCCGTCAGCATCAACCACCAGGACATGGGGCGGAAGTACGGGGCGCAAAGCTTCCAACACCTCCAGGGCCACCCCATCATCACCCCGGAGGCGGTTGCCGCACCCCACTACTCCCATTACAGCGCTCATAGCTCTCCCTCTTACTTACCTGGAAAACCGGCGTTTCCAAGCCCCTTTGAGGCCGGCTACTCCTCACGCTCCACCCAGAACTTAACTGTTAAGCGACTGCGAACCCCTGCTGGCATTGCCAGGTTAAGGGCTGAGTCGCTTTTTTAGGAGCGAGGCCGGAACCATGCGGCCTAACCGCACGGGGCTCTCACTAATACTCGCCTGGTAACTGATTGAGCTCAGCTAGCGTAAATACTGGTCCATCAAGGCAGACGTACTTGCTCCCTAGATTGCACCGCCCACACTTGCCGATGCCGCACTTCATGCGCATCTCCAAGGTAGTAACAATCTGCTCCGGTTTGTAGTTCATCTTTTCTAGAGACTGCAGCACAAACTTGATCATGATTGGTGGACCACAGGTAATAGTTACCTTGCCTTCTGGCGGTGGATTAAGCTGTTCTAAAAATGCCGGAACAAAGCCCTCGTTTCCAGTCCAGTTTTCATCTCCCTTGTCAACCGTGATGTCGACTCGGCTGTTGGGGATTTGCGGCCAGTTCTTGAATAATTCTTCCTTGAAACATAGATCTGCTGGCGACCTAGCCCCATAAATGATCCACATGTGGCCAAATTCATCTCGATGCTCGGCGCAATAATTGATCAGGGAGCGCACGGGGGCCAACCCAATTCCACCGCCAATGAAGAGGAGGTCCTTGCCCTTCATCATCTCGATGGGAAAGCCGTTGCCGTAAGGCCCACGCACCCCCACCATCTGCCCCTCTTCGGCCTCATGCAGAGCCTCGGTAAGCACGCCTACCTTCTTGATGGCAAACTCCAGGTGCTCCGGCCCTTGCCAAGTCACCGAGAACATACCCTCACCCACCGCCGGCAGCGACAACATGGCTAGCTGCCCGGGCATTGGCGTGAAAGGTTTACCATGGTCGGTAGTCACATGAAATGTCTTAACGTCTGGCGTCTCATCAATGATCTTGATAATTCGACCCACAGTTGGCACCAGAGGGTTTTGTGCATCCTTTTCCGGCGCTATGCTACTCACCGGCAGCCACCTCCTGCAACCGGGTAATAATCCTGGTAATGTCCATGTTTACCGGACATTTGGCCAAACAACGTCCACATCCCACACACCCTAAAATCCCATATCGCTCAGGGATATACTGGAGCTTATGCAAGAACCGGTTGCGGACCCTCTCCTTTTTGGTTGGACGGGGATTGTGACCTCCAGCCATCAGGGTATACTGGGAGTACATGCAGGAGTCCCAAGCCCGATATTCCCAGCCATTTTGCCCTCGGTTTTCCCGATCAATATCAAAACAATGGCAGGTGGGGCAAAGATAGGTGCAGATCCCGCAGCCCAAGCATTTTCGGTACAGCTCATCCCAGACCGGATCATAAAAATGGCCTTTAAGTCTCTCAGCCAACCCATCTACATTAGCGCTTAGCCGGCATTCAGGAGCCTTCGGTAAGGGCACTTCCTTTTCCTGGCCCAAGCGCTCAGCCCCAGCCAAGGCTTGAGCACCTTTTTCGGTCTGAACCACAACTCCCATTTCCTCGCCTAGATCATAGAGCACGATATCGGCGCCGAGCGCCTCCACCGGTGATACCCCCATAGAATCGCAGAAGCAGGTAGGTTGAGTCTTGGTGCAGGCCTGAGCCACAACCAGGGTTCGGTTCCGCCTGGCTTGATAGAAGGTATCCACATAACCGGCTGTCAAGAAAACTGCATCCAAAACTTCTAAGCTCTTCACATCGCACGGCCGAATCCCCACTAACACCTGAGGCGGAGCTATATCATCCAGCGCCAGCTCATCTAAGGAAACATTTAAGCCATCCACGCGATATCGGTAAATGGTCTCAGTCTGGGGGAAGAGCAGCTGTTTAGGAGGAACCAAGCTGTTGCCCGCATCCCAAGCTATTTCTGCGCCAGGAGACCAAGGGCTAAAGCTCACCAGTCCATCTTCCTCCCGAACTGGAACATAAACAGTTCCTTGTCGGCTTAGGAGCTCCAATAAGGAGCTGATATCCATCTTTTTAATCGCTCGCACCCTTTTCACCTCCCAGCTTACAGAAATTCGCCTGGATCGTCAGCCCGGTATTCACCCAGGGGCAACGGGCTATCAACCGACATACCCGCTTCATAGGGTCCAAACAATTCATTAATATCTCGGGCTATTTTCTGATTCAAGGTCATAATGGGAATGTTCACCGGGCAAGCCCGCTCGCATTCACCGCACTGGATACACCGCCCAGCTACGTGCAGTGCTCGGGTCAGTCCGTAAGCAGCATTCCCCGCTGTTCCTACCGCTTTGCTGAGCCAGTCCGATCTTGGAGCATCTAGGTAGCAAGTAGGGCAGTCACAGGCTGGGCAGATATTGCGGCAGGCATAGCAACGAATGCAACGGCTGTAGGCTTTTTCCCAAAACGCATACCGCTCATTTAAGCCTTGACTAGCCAACTGGTCAATCCGGGACGCGATTTTTTCTTGGGCCCCAGGCATTTCTTCTTCGACTGGTTCTCCGATTAAAACATCATAAAGCACCGGGTTGCGGTGGGTACATTCCTGGCATTTGCGAGCCAAAGGCACGTCCTGGTAGTTGGGATCGCCAGCCTGCCCCACCCTTGCCGCCACTTCGGCATCCCTCATCCCCGAGCAAGGAATGCCCACCAGATAAACCTTGTCGCGGTCAAATTGTTGGTCCTGGATCAGGCGAACCACAGCCCGTGAGTCACAGCCCTTCACTAAAAGGCCAATTTTACCATCTACATATCGATCGTCCAAGAGGTAAACAGTTAAATTAGTCAAGCAATACTGGTCCCAGATTAGCCGATCTGCTTCCTCAGGTTTGGTAACAAACGCTGGGGGAGATTGCCAGGGAAGACTGCCTTTCTCCCAGCCGATAAAGTACTTTACTTCCCCTTTAGCCAATAGCTCT
>JACIYF010000044.1 GCA_014360065.1 Clostridia bacterium
CTTGGCTGGCCAGTTCCACGAAGACATAATCCTGGTCGTTGTCGGTGCAGACGGCGGCGATGGGAACGACAATGCCCTCCGGAGCAGTTAGTTGAAAACTTGCCTGGGCCGTCATGCCGGCCTTCAGGTTACCAGGGTTGGGCAGGCTGATCTCCACCGGGAAGCGCTGGCCGGTGGCAGCAGCCACTGGACCCACCTGGGTCACCGTACCGGTGAACTCCTGGCCCGGCAGGGCGTCAAGGGTGACAGTTACTTTTTGCCCGGTAGCCAACAAAGGGACTACCTCCTGACCGACTGTTCCCTGAAGTTTCAGGGTGGAAGTGTCGGCGATGGTCAGCAGGGGCAAGGGACTCGTTGGCCAGGATGGCGATGCCAAAGGACCCAGAAACCCGGTTGATGATATTGGTCATGGCCGAGGCGCAGCCGACTAATTCCGCGGGCAGCCCCGCTATGGAGGCCGTCTGGGCAGGCATGGTGGCAAAAGCCATGGCCAGGCTCCGCATGACCAACCAGGTAGCGATGACTCGGCATGATCATGCCGCCGTCTAGGGCCTGAACCACTCGGGCTACGATGAGGGACTGCACGTTCCAGCTCATAGCGCACAGGAGGGAACCGAAGGTAAAAACGGCCAGGGAGAGGGTATAGAGACGCTTAAGGGAACCACCGTTCCCAGGGCCAGCAGGTAAATGGTAACCACCCATTGAATGGTAGTGGTGTTGGTGTTAAAGACACGCATCATGGTCGGGATGGCCACATTGACGATGCTAGAGTCCAGGATGGACATGAAAGCACCGATGAGGGCTACCAGGACGCCAGCAGCCCAGGGTCGCCCCATTCACAAACCTGGCAACCTAGGCCACACAACCCCTCCAACCCTTCAATAGTGGGCGCCAGCCCAGCAGCAATATTTCTACTTTGGCACCTCATAGCTCTTGCCTAACCTAACGCATAATAATAAAGTGATCATCAGGAAGGGATGTCATAGTCTAGGCGCTCGATTTACTACCCGCTCAACGGAAGGAGCATAAAGCATGGCCATTATTAAAGAATTCCCAATTCATGAGGGGTTGCGCGACCTATCCCCCTACATCCCGATAGTGGGCGAGCAAAAAGTTGAGGAACTCATTCGCCTAGCCGAGGACCTCCGGGGAGTGCGCCTCCAGCAAATCAATTCCGCCCGCAAGGGAGGCGGGGTGGCAGAGATGCTGCAGTCGGTCATCCCTCTAGAAAGAAGCCTGGGGCTGGACGTCAGTTGGGAAGTAGTTACTGGTCCGCAGCAATTCTTCCTCTACACCAAGACCCTGCATAATTTCCTACAAGGAAAAGATGGCCTCCCCGACATCCTAGGGGCCAAGTTCTACTGGGATACCAATGCGGCCAACTACCACCTGGTGGATGAAGATGCTGAAGTGGTGCTCATCCATGATCCCCAGCCGGCGGGCTTGATCGAGTTTGCCCCTCCCGAAGTACGAGCCCGGCAAAAATGGCTCTGGCGCTGCCACATCCAGCTAAGCCAAGACCATCACAAGTATATGACCGACTTCCTCCGCCCCCTGATTGAGAAATACGACACCGTGATTTGTTCCTCCAGCCGCTTTCTGCCCCCTTGGGCAGCCGAGTTTACGGTGATACTTCCTTATATAGATCCGCTTTCCGACAAGAACCGCGAGCTTGCCGAAGATGAGATTCAATCGGTTCTTGATACTTACGGGATCGAAGACCCAAAATCCAAACCCCTGATCACCCTGATTTCCCGATTCGATCCCTTTAAGGGCCATACCTACGCCATCGATGCCTTTCTGAAAGTACATGACAAGATGCCCTGCCAGCTCCTCTTGGCCGGCGGCACTGCCAGCGACGATCCGGAAAACGAAAGGATTTTTGCTGAATTGCAGGGGAAGACCGAGGGTATGCCCGATATCCACCTGCTCAACCTGCCGCCTGACAGCCATAAGGAGATCAACGCCTTCCAGCGGGCATCAGCGGTAATCTTGCAGCCATCGCTAAAAGAAGGGTTTGGCCTCACCGTAAGCGAAGGGATGTGGAAAGAGAAGCCGGTCATCGGCGGAGACACCGGCGGCATCCCTGCCCAAATCACCGATGGTTATAATGGCTTTTTGGTCCCGCCCGGCAAAAAGGGCGTCGAGCTCATGGCGGAACGCATCGCCTATATCCTCACCCATCCCAAGATCGCCCAAGAAATGGGCAAGCGGGCTAAGGAGACGGTGCGGGAGCGCTATCTGATTACCCGGGGCATCTGGGATGAACTTTCCACCATCAAGCAGTTGCTCAGGCCCGTCTCCTAACCGGGAAGAAACTAAAAGGGCTAAGAGAAAGATCGGTGGAAATAGCAGGTTAAATCAGGCCTAAATTGGGGTAAAACCGGCCTTAAAAGCAGGAAATTGCCGAGAAAAGTCGAATTGCAGAACCAGTATGGTCAAGGGGAAATAGGTTGACCGGCTGGCGGCCGGCAAGGGTAACCATATCCAAATAGGGGGGTAGTGGAGAGCACATGGGTATTCTGGGGATGATAATCGCCGTAGTCCTCTTCTTGCTGGGCTTGGCTGGCACTGTCTTACCGGTTCTTCCCGGTGCCCCCCTCATTTGGCTAGGAATGCTGGTTTATGGTTTGTTTACCGGCTTTAAGACTTTGGGGTGGCTATTTTTTATAGGCCAGGGGGTAGCAGTAGCTATAACCCTAGCCTTGGATTATTTGGCCACCGCTTATGGCGCCAAGCGCTACGGCGCTTCCAACGCTGCCATCTGGGGCGCAGTGATAGGCCTTGCGGTAGGGGCCTTTTTCGGGCCTGGCGGCATCATCATCGGGCCCTTTGCTGGAGCTGCAGTGGCAGAAATGCTCCGGGGCCGGGATGCCAGCCACGCCCTTCGGGTAGGCTGGGGTACGCTCCTCGGGCTGATCGGGGGAACTGCCCTAAAGCTCCTCATCGAAATCGGGATGATCATCTGGTTCTTCGTGGCCGCGTTCTAACCCTACACCTTGGGCCTTGGGGCATAAGGCTATTCTTCTGACAAGGGCTCAGCAGCGCCAGCGGCACTGGCGCTAGCTGCCACTTCATCCTCCACCGCTACCGGCAGCGTAAAGTAGAAGGTCGAGCCCTTTCCCAGCTCGCTTCTTACCC
This sequence comes from Clostridia bacterium, assembly GCA_014360065.1. NCBI lineage: Bacteria > Bacillati > Bacillota > Clostridia > Clostridia bacterium. The sequence goes on from JACIYF010000044.1 coordinate 3,142, forward strand.
CCACTCTCCCTCCGTGGCTTTCCACGATGTGTTTGACAATGGAAAGGCCGAGGCCGGTGCCGCCCAACTCCCTCGAGCGGCACTTATCCACCCGATAAAAGCGCTCAAAGATCCGATTCAGGCTCTCCTTAGGAATGCCAATCCCGTTGTCAGCTACCTCTACCCGCACCAAGGGTCCCAAGGGCCAAGCCGAGATGCTTACTTTTCCGCCTTCCTCCGTATATTTGATGGCATTGTCCACCAAGTTCATTATCACTTGCCCCAGGAAGTCATCGCTCACCGCCAGGCGGGGCAAGTCTTCAGGGATCTGCACCGCTAGCTCTACTTTCTTCTTACGGGCCCAGGGGCCGAGCACCGAAAGTGCCCGCCCGGTCACCATCGCCAGACTGGAGCTCCCCCTGGATCTTCCCATCCCTTGATCTTTACGGCTCTCTAGCCGGGAAAGGGTGAGCAGGTCGTCCACCAACCGCTGCAAGCGGTTGGTTTCGGCTTCGATGATATTCAAGAACTTGCGCGCCACCGTCGGGTCTTCTATGGCGCCATCAAGCAGGGTCTCCACAAAACCCTTGACCGAAGTCAAGGGAGTTCGCAGTTCATGGGATACGTTGGCCACAAAATCGGACCGCACCTGTTCCAGGTGCCTAAGCTCCGATATATCACGGAATACCAGCACCGCCCCTTCCACCCGGCCCTGGTCGCCTAGGATGGGGGCTACGTGCACCGTAAAGACCCGATCGTCGGTAGGAAAAAGCTTCAGCTCCTTAGTTAGAGATCGACCCAGCCGCAAGACGTTGCGCACAGCCGAATCCACATCGTGGTTGCGGACTACCTCAATGATGTGTCGGTCCTGGCTGGCAGCAGCTTGGACCTTCAACAGATTCTCGGCTGCCCGGTTGACCAGGATTACCCGGCCGGCCCCATCTACTGCCACTAAGCCATCTTCCAAGCCGGCCAATACTGCATCTAGCTTGTTGCGCTCTTCTGACGTCTCCTGGATGGTGCGCCGCCAGCGGCGGATCATTTCATTAAGGTTGCGAACCAAATCGTCGATTTCGGTGGGGCCAGCGCCAACCAACTGTTGGTCTAAATCCCCTTCGGCTACCTTTCTGGTAGTGGTAACCAGGTAATCCAAATAGCGGGAATCGGAACGCCCCCAAAGGTAAGTCAGCCCTACTACTACTGCCCAGCCTGCCATCAGGCACCAAAACATGCCGTCCAGCAAGTCGGCGCCGATGCTCGCCCCTAGGCTGGGGCTAGGGGTGAGGCCGCCGATGGCACCAGCTACATCCCCACGATATATGGCCCAACGAAAAAGTAAAAAGGCTATCACTACGAAGACTCCGCCCAGCACTAGCTGGCGGCCGATAGCCTTCCAACGCCAAGACTGCACCTGTTAACCCTCCTCGGGCCTAGTATACTTGGCTTCGGCTCGGCCGTCAAATTCGGCCGTTTACAGCTTTGCCCTTGATGCCAGCCGGAGGCTCAACAAAACTGGCCCTCAGGCTCCGGTTCCTTAAACCGGTAACCCACCCCGCGCACCGTTTCGATGAACTGCGGGTTGGCGGGATCGTCCTCCAGCTTTTGCCGCAAGTAACGCACGTGCACGTCCACGGTGCGGGTATCGGCAGGATAATCATATCCCCACACCCGGTCCAAGAGATAGTCCCGCCGCAAGACTCGCCCCGGGTTGCGCATCAGAGTGTACAGGAGCTCAAACTCCTTGGGGGTAAGGTCCACCTTGCGACCGCTGACCGTGACTTCAAAGTAAGAGGGGCGAATGGTCACCGGTCCAACCGAGACTACTTCCTCCTCAGGAAACTCTTTCTTGTCCCCTTCCTGGGCTTGGGCCCGTTCAATCTGGTGGCGGAGCTGGACCTTGACCCGGGCAATGAGCTCCCGGGGGCTAAAAGGCTTGGTTACATAATCATCAGCTCCGATTTCCAGGCCGACTACCTTATCCAGCTCTTCCGACTTGGCAGTTAGCATGATAATGGGAATCGAGCGGGTAGCTTCCTCCGCCCGCAAACGCCGGCAGACCTCCAGTCCATCCAGTCCGGGAAGCATGAGGTCGAGGATGATGAGGTCGATGTTGCCTTCCCGCGCCTTGTTGAGGGCACTTATCCCATCGGCGGCGGTTATGACCTGGTGGCCTTCCCGGGTCAGATTGAAATCTAAAAGCTCCCGAATGTTTTCCTCGTCGTCTACAACCAAGATAGTAGCCACGCGCTGCTGCCCCCTTTAGCCAGCTTGCTCTAAAATTAAGGGCAAATTTATGCTCGTTTTTATGCTAATTGTAACTAGCTCACGTTAATTTAAGATTAACATTAAATCAATTGTATGGGAACCCTCCGGAATTAATTACATATCATTTGTTGCCACAATCTACCAAGAAGCGGAAGTATAAAGCTAGTGCTCGGGGTAACACTAAAAAACGAAGGGGTTCGCAAGGGCTGAGCCCAGATCTTTACAGGGTCTGAAAAGGCTCTGTAAGGTTCGGCCAAAGGCTGGCATCGGGTCGAAAGGCTCGATGTTAGACCGGAGGGAAGATCTTTGGGTGTCCTGTAAGGCTTGGTGGCAGCCTACAGGGTTGCCATCAGGTCAAAAGGGATGCTTAAAGGTCGAGCCAAGATGGTCATGGGTACCGCAGGCTATATGCCTATGTAAGACTTGAAATCCTTTCGGTAGAAAGGCTGTTTTCAAGCCTTAGGTAAGCTTGAGGTTGGTAGCAGCCGAGAGGTTGCTACCAGCTTCTAAGGAGCTCATGATCATCGGACAAAGGTTATTACGGGTTCCGTAATGGTCTATCGCAGCCGAAAGGTTGCGGTGGGCTATGTAGGGATCCGTAGTAGCCGGCGGCAGGTCCTTGCGGGCTCCATTATATAGAGGCCGCCCGAAAATATGGCTTCGGGTGGCTTCTGATTCCTTGATTCTTTCGCAATTCATGACAAAAAGTTAAAGATTTTATTAAGAATGTATTAAGTTCCAAACCTTTGGGTCAGTTCGTCGTTAATAATATAGGGAAGGCAACAGGGGCGAAAAGAGGGGGCTGGGCAAGGAGCAAGGGTCTGGACCAAGAACTGAGCCCAAGGAGCGAGATTAGATCGGATAGGGAAGCTGGGTTAGAGAGCGGAAGGGGATGGAAGGGGGCACTAAGGTGGAGAAAAAGGAAGCCCTATACCTGGCCTTAGGCATTTTGGTGGTCATCACCTTGCTGGCAGTGGCAGCCAGTACAGGGCTGGTTTATCCGTAGATGGTCCATCCGTGGGTGGCCTGCTCATAGCCCGAAGCTGATGAGTCAGCGTGTAATTATGCGAGGGGTCTGGTCGTTACTGGCCAAGGGGCATAGCGCCCGCTAAATGTCCTCATGGGGATCGGCAGCTCGACCAGCGGCAACGGCTGCCGGTCGGCCTTGGGCCGCCAACCCCTCCCACTGGAAGTCGTCGGGGTTTTTGCCGCTAGCTTCGGCCATAGTCTCGCGAGCGGCGCTAGCAGTCCCAGAAGCTGGCGCACTGGCAGCTGCCACACTGGCAGCTGGCGTAGTCCCGGCCCGAGGGTTCTCGGTAGCTACCACCGTACCCCGAAGGCCATTTCGGCCCAACCTTCTTTCCCGTCGCAGCAAAACCTTTCACCCCCTGGAAAAGGGCTTTTTAGCTATAAGTCCTGGCCATCAATCTTGGCCCATGACCGAGTCAATGCCCCGCCTCTGAAACTGAACCCGCAGCTGGCGGATGGTCTCTAGAGGCGCATCCCAACGCACCGCCAGCTCTTCATCGCTTATACCCTGCTTTAAGGCTTCCAAGAAAGCATCAAAGTCGATACCAACTTCGGAGGTCATTTCCTTAAGGCTAGGCAATACTCCCCAGGGAGCCCCCCGCATCTGAATGTCCTCTTCGGCGTTGGGCAGAGGCTTGTTGCCGCGGACGCCGGCCTGAGTAATGAACCCTTCCGCTTCCGAACGGGCATCCAGGGCAGCATGGGTGGCCGATCCCAGGTTCTCGGGCACATAGAGCGGCCGCCTGGCACCACGGGGAAGTTCCAAGGTGGGCTCTTCATCCGCTGAGCCGGTAGCGCCAATGGCCTCCTGGTTAGGCCGGCTAGGGCCAACCTTTCCGTCCAAGTCCAGCAGCTTGATCTTTAAGGACACGGTGGTCACCTCGAGCTTATTCTTCCCGGCTAAGCTAAGATTATCCCCATACCCAGACATCCCCGGGGGCCCAACCTCAGCCTATTGCCGGGCTTAAAGTGGCAATAGAAGGAACTACCCTGGGACCACGCTGTTGCCGGGCATAAAGCTGCTTGCGGTTTTTAGGCGCGGCGGGCAAAGTCTTGCATAAACTGGGCTAGCGCCTGGCAGCCCTCGATAGGCATGGCATTATAGATGGAAGCGCGAATGCCTCCCACCGAGCGGTGCCCCTTTAGCCCCACTAGGCCCTGCTCGGTTGCCTGGCGGACGAACTCCTTCTCCAGGTCCTCGTTGGGCAAGCGGAAGGTTACGTTCATTATCGAACGGCTGTCCTTCTGGGCATGGGGACGGTAAAAGCCCTGATTAGCATCCAAGACTTGGTAGAGAAGAGCCGCTTTCCTTCGGTTCACCGCTTCGATGGCATCCAGCCCCCCTTGGGCTTTTACCCATTTCAACACCAAGTTGACCAGGTAGACGGCGAAGACCGGCGGCGTATTATAGAGGGAATTGTTCTCGGCATAGGTGCTGTAACGCCAAATCACCGGCAGCTTTTCATTCTTGCTGCTAGCTTCAATAAGATCGGAGCGGATGATGACCACCGTGACCCCCGCCGGACCCAGGTTCTTTTGAGCGCCAGCATAAATCAGCCCAAACTGCGAGACATCAAAGCGCCGGGACAAGATATCGCTGGACATATCCGCTACCAAGGGAATGGGGGCGCCAGTATCGGGATCTTTAAACTCCAGGCCCCGAAAGTCCTGCCACTGGGTACCAAAAATGGTGTTGTTGGAGGTGATGTGGACATAGGCGGGCGCCTGGCTGAGTTTGATCTCCGCTGGGGCAGGAATGCGGGAATGATTGCTATCCTTGGTGGTACAAGCCACATGAGCCTCCCCTACGATGGCGGCTTCCTTGTACGCCTTCTGGGCAAAGCTCCCGGTTATCACGTAATTGGCCACCTTGCCCGGGGCTAGGAAATTGGCCGGCACCATGGCAAACTGGGTGCTGGCTCCACCCTGCATAAAAAGCACCCGATAATCCTCGGGAATATCCATAATTTCCTTCAGCAGGGCCTCGGTTTCCTGGTTAATGGCCTCGTATTCTTTAGAACGGTGGCTAATCTCCAGCACCGACATGCCCGTGCCATTATAATCCAAAAGGTACTTTTGTGCTTCTTCCAATACCGGCAAAGGCAAAGTAGCCGGTCCGGGGTTGAAGTTGTAAACTCGAGCCACATTCATTACCTCCCAATTGCCAAAGCAGTAGCCATAGCCCGCAACTTTACTTGGGGGCTGACGGGAAACTATAACCCGAGCCCACCTACTAGGAGGGCTACAGCCAGTCGATTATATTTTTGATTTGGGAGGATTTCGCCCCCGAACCCCGCTTCTCCTGCTCTGGCAATTCTGTCTAAAATCAACTTAAGCAAGAACTAACCTCCGCTCCCAGTTCACTTCGCCTCTAGCTGTCTGGAATGTCCCGCGCGAGACAGGACCGCTTAAAGGAAACTAATAAATCTACTCTCTGTATGCTACAATAGAAGTAACGTCATCTATTAGTATACCAAGAGGAAAGAACGCCACAAGTGCGAAGGATTAAGGGCTGCTATATCCCGGCGATCGGCTACAGCATTTTTCATCAAGGGCGAAGCCAGAAGAGGTATACGAGGTGCTAGAGAACCAGACTTTTAAACCTCTCTGGGTTCGGACCAAGTCATTTGGAAAGTCCCCTGCCTATCTGGTATATGGGCGTACTCTGGCGGGCAGATACCTCCTAGTTCCAGGCATTGTGTTCGAAGATCCGCCCATGAAGGGGATGTTTATGCCAATTACTGTACGTGCTATGACGTCCAAGGAAAAGAAGTTTTACGAAATGCACCGAAAGGATGATCTCGGTGGGTAAGGAGAGAAAACTTGTTCCTGAGTTCCAGAGCCTAGAAGAGATGGCTGAGTTTTGGGATACCCATGATTCCACCGAAGTTGAGGTAGGTAATATTGAAAGTGTCCGATACGAACCCAAGAAAATAGTGCTATCGGTTCGTTTTGATGCCGGTGATATGGTCAATCTTCAGCGTATGGCCAGGAAATTAGGGATGGACCGATCCACCTTTGTACGCTTCGTAGTAAAACAGTACCTAAATCGCCACTATGAAAACGGACAACAGATAATGGAACCCCCAAGCAAGTACAGCCACAACCATAACAACCAAACCAAAGAGTAGTGCTGGTGTACGGAGTCCGCCTGCTTGGACAAATCAACGACCCCGGCTATTGGGACCCTCAAGGCAGTATTTGCTCAAAGGCTGAGCAACCCTGCGCCCCTTTAGGGTGGGTGCCAGGGTTGCTCAGCTAGACCCATTATAATCCAGAAGACAACCGAGGTAGATCTCGGCTGGCGATGACCCGTACCCCAGTGCCGGCTACGTTTTCAAGGATAACCTGCCCCGCCCGGACCGGGGCCTGTACCCGGCACTGTGCCAAGGCTAGCATACAGGCTCGGAGCATCCGCCGAGGAACTGGGCCTTCGGTGCGAACTGGAAGTAAGGGCAGTATGCCTCCGGTCACCGGAACTGTGGTGGCTAGTACCCGAACCGGGTCCTGGATCTCTTGAGTCGCGTACTCTAGTCCCTTCCGGCACTGGGCTCCCAGGGCCTTTACCGGTCGCCCCCCTTCCATGGTTACCTGGACATGGCATCCCAGGGGACAGGCAACACAAATGACCGCCTTGGTTTCAGTTTTGGCCATGGGGTTCCACCTCGATCCGGCATACTAGGTCTTTAGCGCTTATGCCTTTCAGCTCCACCAGCTTCCGCAAGCTCTCCACCATCGCCTGGGGCCTGAGCCGCAGGGAGACCATCTCCGGCGGCTGGACCCGCATCTGCCGCTTGCGAGCCACCAATTGCTCCCCTAGCTTGGCCACCACGTATACATCTTCCTCCGTCTCTACTACCCGGAAGTAAACCTGCACCTCTTCTTCTCCCCAGGCAGAGATGAATTGCGGCACTACGTAGCGAACGTTGCGCCCCGGCACCATGGCAATTGCCTCCGGCTTAGCCCGTAGCTCTCCGCGGCTGTAGCGGGCTGCTTCCCGACCAGCGATTTCTGCCTCCCGGGTCACGTTGTCCACTAAATCGTGGACATGGAGCAGGTTGCCGCAGGCAAAGATGCTAGGCATGCTGGTCTGGCGCCATTCGTTCACCACCGGACCGCCGGTAACCGGGTGGATTTCGATTCCCGCACCCCGGCAAAGCTCGACTTCAGGAATCAGTCCCACCGACAAAAGCAGAGTATCGCAGGCAATAAACTGCTCGGTTCCCGCCACCGGTTTTGAGTTTTCATCCACCGCCGCTATGGTTACTCCTTCCACCCGTTGGCGGCCGTGGACTTCCACTACTGTATGCCTGAGAAGCAGGGGAATGTCAAAATCGTGGAGGCACTGCACCAGGTTGCGCTCCAGGCCTCCGGGGCGAGGCATGATCTCCACCACCGCCTTTACCTCGGCGCCCTCTAAGGTGAGCCGCCGAGCCATAATCAAACCGATATCCCCAGAACCCAGAATCACCACTTGGCGGCCAGGCATCAACCCTTCCATGTTGATGAGCCGTTGGGCGGTGCCGGCAGTGTAGATGCCAGCTGGCCGTTCCCCGGGGATGGCTATGGCCCCCCGGGTCCGCTCCCGGCAACCCATGGCCAAAACTACCGCCTTGGCCCTGATGCTCAAAACCCCATCCTGGCGGTTGACGCACATTAGCGCACATTCCGGCGCCACTGATGGGGCCCCCGAGGGTATAATTTCTAACACCATGGTGTTAAGCTTGACCTCGATTCCTGCTTCCCGTATCCGAGCGATAAAGCGCTCAGCGTATTCGGGTCCGGTTAATTCTTCCTTGAAGTAGCGAAGGCCAAATCCCGGGTGAATGCATTGCTGGAGAATGCCCCCCAGCTCAAAGTCGCGCTCTACTAGCATCACCCTTTCGGCTCCCGCCTCCCGCGCCTTCCAGGCAGCCGCCAGGCCGGCTGGCCCCCCGCCAACTACAGCCACGTCCACCTGCACCGTTTCCATGGCCTACCCCACCTCCTTGGAAGCCAGCGTGCCTTGCCGGTAGTGCGCGCTGTGGTAGTCGCTCAGGGGTGATCCGGCCGAGGCCGGAGTTGCCTTCCCGATCGTTTCCTTTTTTGGCTGTTCTGTCAACAAGCATTTGCTAGCACCCACAAATAGCTCCGATCCTGACCCCTTCTTGGTTAAAGAAGTCGGAGCCACGCCCATCTCCCGAGCCATGATCTGGACCACCCGGGGGGTGCAAAAACCACCTTGGCAACGGCCCATCCCCGCCCGGGTTCGGCGCTTGATGCCGTCTAAGGTCCGGGCCGGAGGGTTACGATGGAGAGCGGCCACTACCTCAGCCTCGGTCACGGTTTCGCAGCGGCAAACTACCCGCCCGTAGGCCGGATCCTTGTTAATCAGGGCCGCCCGTTCCGACCACGATAATTCAGCGAATCGCTGAATACCCTGGCGATACGGGTTAAAACTAGGTTTGGGCTGGAGGGAAACTCCTTGTTCGGCCAGCACCTCCGCCACCAATTGGGCCACTGCCGGCGAGGAAGTAACCCCGGTGGAGCGAATGTTGCAAGCATTGATGAAGCCTTTAAGGTTTGCCACCGGCCCCACCAGGTAATCAGGAGCATTGCCGGCCGCCCGTACTCCGGCAAATTGGGCAATAGCCTGGGAAGGATGAATCCCCGGAACCAGTTTCCTTGCCCCCTCGAGGACCTTGGCCAGGCCAGCAGCAGTCACGGCCCGCTCTTCCTTGTCCTCGATGTTGTCAGCAGTAGGGCCCATCAAGGTGTTGCCGTCGATGGTGGGGGTCACCAGTATGCCTTTACTGATGGGAGTGGGCACGGGCAAGATGATGTGTTCTACCAGGCGCACGGCCTTATCCAGCACCCAGAATTCCCCCTTACGGGGAGTGACCCGGAAATCAGCCAGGCCAGCCTGTTGGGCCAGCCGATCCGAGTACAAGCCACCGGCATTGATTACCCAACGGCAGTTGATGGTCCCACGGTTGGTCCTTACCCCCCGGACCTCCCCTCTGGCCACCATGATTTCCTCCACCTCAGTCTCTAGGAGCAGCTTGACTCCGTTGGCGATGGCGTTTTCAGCATAAGCTATAGTAAGGGTAAAAGGGCAGGTAAGGCTTTCCCGAGGGATCCACAAGGCTCCCAGGGCACTGGGGTTAACCGCCGGCTCCCAAGCCAGGAGCTCATCCCTGCCGATGATCTTGAGATCGTGGACGCCATTGGCCTCGCCAGTGGCTTTAAGCTGGTCCAGCTTTTCCTTCTCTTCCTCGGTCACGGCTACTAAGAGTGCTCCCACCCGCTTAAACGGCACATCTAGCTCCCGGGCCAGGTCATCGAAGAGCCAGTTGGCTTTGACTACCAGCTGGGACTCCAAGGTGCCGGGATGAGCATCAAATCCGGTGTGAACGATGGCGCTGTTGGCTTTGCTGGCACCAGAACCGACGTCGCTCTCTCTATCCACCAGAACTACTTCCAAGTCATACCGGGAAAGCTCCCGGGCTATGGCGCAGCCCACTACCCCGGCCCCGACAATTACTACATCTGCCTCTTTGACTAAGGGCTGCAAGTCAACCACCTCGTTTCTTCCTAAGCTCATGCACCTATATCTCCCATCCCATCGACCTTTCTACGGCCCGCTTCCAGCCGGCGTACAATGTTTCCCGCTGCTCGGGGCTCAACCGAGGCTCAAAGACCTCCCCGGCGGGAAGAGACTTCGCTAGCTGTTCAGGATTCTTCCATATTCCTAGCGCCAGCCCCGCCAGCATGGCAGCCCCCTGGGCGGTAATATCCTGGCTAGGAGCCACTTCTACGGGAAGGCCGAGAATATCAGCCTGAAATTGCATTAGAAACCGGTTTCGGCTAGCGCCGCCATCCGCCGTAAGCAAGGTGAGCGGAAAGCCGGCATCGGCAGCCATGGCCTCCAATACATCCCGAACCCGGTAGGCAACTCCTTCCAGCACCGCCCGTACCAGTTGCTCCCGAGTAGTGCCCCGGGTCAACCCCAGGATGGTACCGCGGGCGGAAGCATCCCAGTAAGGAGCAGCCAGCCCCGCCAGCGCCGGAACCATGTAAACGCCCCCAGTATCTTGCGCTTGCCAGGCCAGGCTTTCACTTTCTTCTACAGTCCGGATCAGGCCCAAACCATCCCGAAGCCATTGCACCGCCGCCCCAGCCACGTAAACCCCACCATCTAGGGCGTAAGCCACCGGCTCCTTCCCTCGGCCTAGATTCCAGGCCACGGTAGTCAGAATACCATGCCGGGAGAGCCTGGGAAGGGGGCCAGTATTCATTAAGACAAAGCAGCCAGTACCGTAAGTAGCCTTGGCCATGCCAGCTCGGAAGCAACGGTGGCCGAAGAGGGCCGCCTGCTGGTCCACCGCCAGGGCCAAAATGGGTAGGGCCGGCGGCGAGCCTAGTGGTCCTGCGTCAGATGCCCATGCCCCCTCCCCCCAAACTTGGGGGCAAATTTCTGCCACATAGCCGCTAGTGGGATGGACTGCCGGCAAACTTTCCCGGGAGACTCCAAATAGGTCCAACAGCTCCTCATCCCAGTCTAAGCGGTGAATGTTGAAGAGCATGGTTCGGGAGGCAGTAGAAACGTCGGTGGCCACCACCCTCCCGCCGGTGAACTTCCATACTAGCCAAGTGTCAGTGGTGCCACAGATCAGGCGACCACCAGCCAGAAGTTCCCGAGCTTCGGGCACATTATCTAAAATCCACTGGATCTTGGTAGCAGAAAAGTAAGGATCGATCACCAGGCCAGTCTTAGCGGCAATCATTTCCCCGTAGCCCTGGCCCGCCAGTTCCTGGCAAAGCTTGGCAGTGCGGCGGCATTGCCAGACGATGGCATTGTACACCGGCCTTCCCGTGAGCCGATCCCAGAGAATAATGGTTTCGCCCTGGTTATCGATGCCCACTCCAGCTACATCTTGCCAGCTTACCCCTGCCCGCCGGTGAGCGTCGGCCAAGCAATCTTTGACCGCAGCCAGGCTCCTGCGCCAGATCTCCTCCGGGTCCTGCTCCACCCAGCCCGGCTGGGGAAAGATCTGCGGGATTTCCTGAAAGCCTCGACCCACCACTTGAAGATCGCCATTGAACAGCACCGCCTTGGTGCCGGTAGTCCCTTGATCAATAGCTAAGAGTAGTTCGGCCATATTTTAGCCCCTTCCAAATCCCAATCAGGGTGCTTCCGAAACATTTCCCATGCCAGGGCGCCGCCGCTCCATCCTGCCATGGCCACCGGCACGTCGGCTAGCGGCTTAGCTCCTCCACGTCCCGCCACCACTTGACCCTTTCCCCGACCTTGGCCCGCATCCGCCACTTCATCGGTTTTGGTTCTTTCTCCATGAACTCTAGGAGCCGGTCCACCTTAGTAAGGATATCGTCTTTATCGGCTTGGCCCAGCTGTTCATAACCTTTTGCCATTTCCTTAACCTTGGCCAGATTGATGCTCATGGTCTTCCACAAACCCCACTCCTGGGCACAGAGCTGGGCAATGACCTTAGCATTGATAACCTCATCATCGCTGGTCCCCACCGGGTGCTCCCGGAGCAGCATGATGGTGTCGATAATGTCCTTCTCATTGATCTGCACAATCTGCATCTTTTCCACCACCAGCTCCGCCAAGGGCAGGCTCAATGGGTCTACTTCTAGCCGGCCCCGCAAGGGCAGGTCGTGGCAAAACTCCATCTGGTCGATGAACACGTCGCTGTGGCGGCCATTGACGTGGTCGTAGAAAAGCAACCGGCGTTGGCCAAACAGCCGAGCTACCATAAAGTCCTCTTCGTAGCCCAGGTCAGAAAAAAGCTTCTTGATCTCGGGAATATGTTCCCGATAGGAAGCAAAATCAATGTCGGTAAACTGACGTCCCAAGGAAGCCTGGAGGTAACAGTATTGGGGACAGTGGAGATGAAAGGCCAGCGCCCCTACCAAGCGGAGCAAAACCCCCCGTTGGGCCGCGGCCCTACGAATCCGTTCCACCTCCAGTTTAAAATCAGCCTCGGGAAGCCCCCAAGGGCTGGATGCATCCTTTTTATCTGGCTTCTGGCTCAAAAGGCTCACCTCCCCCACCCCTAACCGGAAATCAAAAGATGCCCTTGGACCTTGCCGTTTTTCAAGTTAACCAAGGCCGCCCGCAGGATGCCCTCGGCATACTCGCTGCCGGGATTGAGGCAGAGGGTGCTGCCGATGCGCTCAAAGCCCCGCCCTTCATGGACGTGCCCGTGAAGCCCAAGGAGGGGCTGATATTTCTCTATGGCCTCCCGTACCGCCGTACTTCCCACCGACTTCATGATGATCTGGCCGCCTCGGTGCTGGATCTTAAGGTCGTCATCCAAGGCTGGGGCCTGATCAATCTTGGTGCCATAGGGCGGGCAGTGAAAACAAAAGGCGCTCTTATGGGGGTCGGGGCAGGTAGCTATGGCCTCCTCCAGCTTGGCCGCTAGCTCCTCCTCGGGCACATCCCGGTAACAGTGCCAAGGGGTAACATTGTTCCAGCCCACGCAGATAACCGAGACTCCGTCCTCAAGGCTTATGGCCCGCATGTCGCCGTTGGCCACATAATCGGAACCAGAGATGATCTCATCGATAAAGAAGGGATCATCATTTCCCGGCATGGCTATACACTTGACGCCCCTGGGGGCCAAGTGCTGTTTCAAGAGGGCTAACCATTCTTCCAGGCGTTGGCACATGAGCTGCCGAAACAGAGCCTGCACCCGGCCCGGATCGGCATTGATAGCCTCTGCCTCTTCCGGGGTAGTGACATAGTGATAGAACCCCACCGCCCCAATTTTCTTTTCCAACTCCGGCAGCTCAGCCTCGTTCTTAGCGGTGTGCTGTACATTAAAGATGTAGGCTTTGTAAGAACCATCCGGCTGCCGGGCAATGGGTACTATCCCCTTGCCGGTAATGTCCCCGCCTACAATTACCACGTTGGCCTGGTAGGTAAGGGCGGCGCTAATGAATTTACGAAAAGCCAGATCCGAACCATGAAAATCGGTACCAAAAAGTATCTTGGTGACTGCCAGCGTAGCTCCCCTCTTTCTTACTTCCTTTCTTTATTGCCGGTTCCCATTTTTGGTCCCAGCCGCCCGGTCTGGCCCAGCCCTCTGCTTAGGCCCAAGAACCAAGGACTTAAGTTCCCGCCACTGCTCAGACAGGTAACCGCCCGCCCATGAGTGCTAGTCTTCAAAGCCTATGCTGAGTCCTGGGCCAGCCTCCGGTACAGCCAAGGTACCTTTCCACTACCTTTATGATTTATACTGGCGGTATGGATTTAAAGGTCATGAGGATGTCCATCCCTTCCTTCTGTAGACGGTACCAGCGGGCGATGTAGAAGACCACTAGCCCTGACAACAAGAGCAACCCTAGGGTAGTCAGCGTTCCAGCGCTCACGTGGCCACCTACGGCCGGGAAGAGGAACGAGGCTACGATCATCCAAAGCAAATAGGCCAAGGTAATCACGCCTACTATGGTCATCAGGGGAATGCCGGCTACCTTTCTAGTTACTAGGGAGGGGCCGGTTTCCCAAAGTTCCCGTTTGACATAGGGGTAAATAATAGCGGCCAGCACCGGCACAGTTTGAACCACCGCAGCAAACAGGACGAAGTTGATCTGGACAAAAATGGTGGTGGTCTGGCTGAGGTAAACCCCTAGCTCCGAGATCAAGGCAATGATGGTAATGGCTACCACCGGGGCGCCGGTCTTGGGGTTAACGTAAGCTACCTTTTCCGGCAGGATCCGGTCAAAAGCCCAAGCAAAGATAATGCGGCTGCAGTAGAAGAAATAGGACATGGCCAAGTTGATGAGCGTGTATACGAAACCGATGAAGATTATCCCGTTGACCAACATGCTTGGCTTGAGGATGCCGGCGTAGAAAGTTATAAAGGGCAAGGCGTGGAGGGCATCGGGGGCATTATAGAAGATATACCCCTCGGCCGCCAGCCACTTAAGCGGCACCAAGCGCTCAAGCAGGATGGCTCCCACTACAAAGACGGCCCAGGTAAGGATCAGCGATCCCCAAGAGCTGATCAACAAGGTTTGGGGAGCATTTTTAAGCTCTCCCGCAAAGAAAGTGGGGATGTAGTAACCATAGAAAATCCAGAATCCCATGATCAAGCCGGCCATGGTCATGGTAGCAGTGGAGCTGGAAAACTGCATGCCTTGGGCCTCGGCAGTAGGTATAACTTTGGCGTAGCTTCCCGCCCCCATAAACTTATCCCAGGCCGCCTGAAAAGCCGAAGGATCGGAAGTGCTGCCCAAAGCAAAATAGATGGCCGCCCAAGCAGCGAGCCCCAGGATTACCCCCCATTGCATTATGGCGACAATGCGCTTAGTAGGAAGCAGCATGCATACATACGTGATAGCCACGCACAAAGTGCCGATGATAAGCACCCATTCCCCCCGAGTCACGGTCTGGCTCCACAGAAGAGCAGTCTGGCTGCCAAACATGGTGCCCCAAGACCATAAGAAGCTGGAAAGGACCGACGATGGTATCCAGGCAATCAGCGAGCCGCTGACCAAGGCGCTCATTATTACCAGGGTCCAGCTGCCCATGAAGGCCGGTACCGGGTGGATGACCCGGCTAGCCAGAGCATAGTCAGCGCCAGAGCGCGGCATAGCCGCCCCGATGGAGCTATAGGTGTAAGCATGAAACAGGCAAAGGATCATGGCAATGGTGAGAACCCCGATGATACTGCTTCCCGGCCAAAGCGAAGGCACCCAAGCGTAAGGAATGAGGCCGGAGGATGATAAGCTAATACAAGCTACCCCGAAGGATAAGGCTCCAAACCATCCAATCGTCCGCACCAGACCAGAGGTTTTGCGGACAAACAACCTGGTCTCCGAATGCACTTCTTGCACCTCCCAGATGACTTTTGCACCTATGGACCATGACTTTCCTACCGTTTGGCCTCTCGTCTGCACCCGTCTACTGCCCTCTGCCTACTCCTCTTTCACCTCCTTGCCCCCGGGCTTACTCACCCTAGCTACCAGCACTTCCACCCCCTTATCCCGGAATTCCGCCAGGGCTTCGCCATCGATGCCATCGTCGGTAATAAGCTTGTCGATGCGGCTGATAGGCACCACCGAGGTAAAGGCCACGTGACCAAATTTGCTGTGGTCTGCGACGACGATGACTTCCTTGGCCCGCTCCACCATTAGGCGCCGAACCTGAGCTTCGGGCAGGATGTAGTCGGTAATGCCTTCGGCCACGGTTATTCCGCCAGCCCCGATGAAAACCTTATCCACGAAGAACTGCTTTAACGCCTCCTCCGCCAAGGGACCGGATAAAGCCAGCTCGCCCTCTCGTACTAGGCCGCCGGTAAGGTAGACGCTGATCCGCCCTCGGCCCACCAGCTCAGTGGCAATGGGAATGGAACTGGTAAGCACGGTGAGCTGGTGCAGGTGCCGGAGATGACGCGCCACTTCTAAGGTGGTAGTGCCAATATCCAAGCTGATGGTCTCCCCTTCCCGTACCAAGCTGGCCGCCAAAGCCCCGATGGCTCGCTTTTCGGCCACGTTCTTGCCCTGGCGCACCCGGATGGGAGGTTCAATGCCGCGGCCGTTGATCAAGGTGGCTCCGCCGTAAACCCGGCGCAGATGCCCCTCCTTTTCCAGCTTCTCTAGATCGCGCCGGGCAGTTTCCCCCGAAATCCCTATACCTTCGCAGATTTCCTGGGTAGTGATTAGCCCTTTAGCATGCAAACGGTCAAGAATCCAAACATACCTTTCCTCGGCTAACACTGTTTTAACCACCCCTGGTTTCGCCAACGTTGGCTTGGAATACCTGTCTAACCTATGCTTTCCGCCTACGTCGGCAGATTGTCTGGTTGCCTGCTTAGTTGTAAAGCTACTGCATATCGCTTGCCTGTTTTTATTTATTTCTACGATATTTTCTATATTCCTGCTTGTTGTCGTAAAATTTTGCTTATGCAAAGATGCTAACATGTAACACTTTGGGCCAAGAGGGGAGGGCCTGCTTCCACTCCTCCCCTCGAAACATCCTATACAGCCTTTTCTCCTGTTTCCCCGGTACGGATGCGGATGGCATCCTCGATGGAGGAGATGAAGATCTTGCCATCGCCCACCTCCCCAGTTAAGGCTGCTTTCCGGATCAGGGCTGCTATCTTGGTTGCTTCTTGGTCACCTGCCACTATCTCGATTTTTACCTTGGGCAGAAATTCGATTTTATACTCCCGCCCCCGGAATTGCTCGCTTAGGCCCTTCTGGCGGCCGTGTCCTTCCACGTGAGTTACCGTCATCCCCGGATACCCTGAGTTCTGCAAAGCTTCACGTACCTCCTCGAATTTTTCCTCGCGCACCACCGCTTCAACTTTCTTCACGCCTCTTCCCCCTCTCTTACAGCCGGTGCCCCGGACACTCGCCCAGGGTTTACCGATATTCCCTTCACCGCCCCTATACTTCTAACTTACCTGACGCTGGTGCTGGATGAATTCCGGATAAGCCTGGGCTCCATGCTCAAATATGTCCAAACCCTGTAGTTCTTCGGCCGGGGATATCCTAATACCAAAGGCCCGGTCCATCAGCTTAAAAAGCACAAAACCCAAACCGAAAGCCCAAGCTACAGCTACGCCGGCGCCGGTGAGTTGAGCAATCAATTGCCCGGTTCCACCGCCATAGAAAAGGCCGGTAATAAGTGGAGCTTCGGTAGTGTAAAGACCGTAAGTGCCGTCGGCAAAGAGCCCTACGCTGATGAGGCCCCACACCCCGTTTACGCCATGGACTGATACTGCTCCTACCGGATCATCGATCCTCCGGCTCTCAAGAAAGTAAACTGAACCCACTACCAGAAGTCCGGCAATTAAACCGATAACTACTGCTGCCCAGGCCTCTACCCAAGCACAGGGAGCAGTGATGGCCACCAAGCCACCCAGGGTTCCGTTTAGAGCCATGCCAAGGTCCCACTTCTTGGTCTTAAGGTAGACCACCAGGAGAGCGGCAGCGGCTCCAGCAGCTGCGGCTAGGTTGGTGTTCACCGCCACCACTGCGGTCCGCAACTGGTGAGCACTGAAGGTGCTGCCCGGGTTAAATCCAAACCAACCAAACCAGAGGATAAAGACCCCCAGGGTAGCCAGGGCTAGATCGTGACCGGGGATAGCCCGGGGCTTACCATCGCGACCGAATTTCCCAAACCGGGGACCGAGCACCATAGCTCCGGCTAGGCCCAGAAACCCACCTAGGGTATGCACCACTCCTGAACCAGCAAAGTCCACATGGCCGGCTCCGAAGGGAAGCTGGCTAAGCCAGCCCCCGCCCCAGACCCAGTGGGCGTAAATGGGATAGATGAACAAGCTTACCGCCAAACTATAAATTAGGTAGGCGGAAAACTTGAGCCTTTCGGCCACAGCGCCCGAGACGATGGTAGCAGCGGTACCGGCAAAGACTAATTGCCAGAAAAAGTCCAGATAGGTGCTTACGTCATAGGCTTCGCCGTGCAAAAACCATTTACCGGTTCCAATCAGGCCTAGAAAGTCGGTTCCCTTCATCAATCCGTAGCCTATGGCAAAAAAGGCCAGCGATGACAAGACAAAATCGATCAGGTTTTTGCTAAGGAGGTTGGTAGCATTTTTGGCCCGGCAGAACCCGGTCTCCACCATGGCAAAGCCAGCCTGCATGAAAAAGACCAAAAACCCGGAAACCAAAACCCACACGTAGTCGGCAGCCAAGCCCTCGTTTTCGGCCAGCGTCCGGGCTCCGCCCGGATCGGCCGCCCAAGCCGGTAAGGCCAAGGCCAACACTCCTACTACCGCTAAAACCAGGATCCGTATTAACCGCTTCATATCGTTCCTCCCCCAGATCTCAATGATTGTCGCTTCCGAAACGTTTGCTATGCCGGGGCGCTGACATCGGCTTAAGTTCAAGTCCCGGTTTCTCTTTTCAAGGTAGGTCACCTCCTCATCGGCTTTTTAGGAAAAACAAAGGCGCCCTTAAGCAGCCGTCTATGGCTGCTTAAGGGCGCCCATGCCCTTTCCTCTTCTGTGCCCTTCCCGAGCACCCTATTATCGCTCCCCGCCTTACGCCGGCAGGATCCAA
>JACIYF010000045.1 GCA_014360065.1 Clostridia bacterium
CCTCCTTTCGGATACCCTGGCCCGGACCATCATAGCGCCCACCGAACTGCCGGTAGGGATCATCACCGCCTTCATGGGTTCTCCCTTCTTCATCTACCTGCTGATCAGGAAAAGACGCCAGTGGTGGGGGTGAAAGGTAAGGATGCTGAAGCGGCTGTACGGGGAGGAGCTGAAGGGGATCTGGGTATATCCACAGAAGTAGGTGGAGGGGAAATGCGTCTGGAAGTAAAGGGGTTGAGTTTCTCTTACAACAGCGTGCCGGCCCTGAGGGGAGTAACCTTTTCCGTTCAATCGGGGGAAGTTTTGGGAATAGTGGGGCCCAACGGGTCGGGGAAAAGCACCTTGCTGCGCTGCTTGGCCAAAGCGCTGAAGCCCCGGTTAGGAACTATATTCTTGGATGGCCGGAACCTGGCTACCCTGCGGGGCCGGGAAGTGGGACGCTGTCTAGGCTATGTACCTCCGCCAGGTAGCGGGCAGGTCTTTCCTTGTACTGTTCTCGAAACGGTTCTCCAGGGGCGCCGGCCCCATCTCACCTGGGGAGTAGGCCCGCACGACCTGGAGGTGGTGGCCAGGGCCTTGGCGTGCCTGGGGCTTACCGAATTGGCCGACCGGCAGTTAAACGAGCTTTCTAGTGGCCAGCGGCAGAAAGTATTTATCGCTCGCGCCCTGGCTCAGGAGCCAGAGGTATTCCTGCTCGACGAGCCCACGGCAACGCTCGACATTCGCTACCAACTTGAGGCAATGGCGCTTATTCGGGGATTGGCTACGGAGAAAGGGCGGTTAGTGGTCGCGGTGTTGCACGACCTGAATTTAGCGGGCCGCTTTGCCGACCGGCTGCTGCTTCTGCACCAGGGGAAGATCTTTGCCGCCGGGAGCGCTAAGGGGGTGCTAACCCCTGAGAACCTCCGCGCCGTGTACGGCGTCGAGGCGGTGGTAACCGAGGGGCCGTGGGGAGTACAGGTGACAGCGGTGGCGCCGGTGGGCGGGTTCGGGGCGGTGGAGGAGGCCGCGGTTTGCGCGGTTGGTCGAGGATGAAGGGGGGAACGGAGGTCATTCAGGAGAAACGCTCTGCGGCAACCGCTCGGCTACCCCTGCCGGAGCTGCCGGACCCGTTTACCGAGATCGCGCTCCAAGAAGCAGCGCTCGCGGTCTGTAACGTGGTGAAACGTTACGGCCCGGTTACCGCCGTGGATGGGGTGAGCTTTGCCGTCCGCCGGGGGGAGATCTTCGGGCTTTTGGGCCCGAACGGGGCCGGCAAGACTACGCTCGTTCGGATGCTCACCACTCTCACACGACCCACGGCAGGAGAACTCTTTGTGGGCGGGGAAAGCGTATCCAAAAACCCGGTGGCGGTGAAGAAGCTCATCGGCGTGGTGCCCCAGGTGAACAACCTGGAGCGCGAGCTAACGGGCCGGGAAAACCTTGTGCTCCACGCGCTTTTGCACCGGATGCCCCGGGCAGACCGCGAACAGCGGATCCCAGAACTCCTGGAATATGTAGGTTTGGTCCACCGGGCAGGTGACCGGGTGCAAGACTATTCCGGCGGGATGGCCCGGCGGCTTCTCATCGCGCGGGCCCTTGTCCACCGGCCGCCTATTCTTTTCTTGGACGAACCTACGGTAGGGCTCGACCCGCAGACCCGGCGGAAGATCTGGGATCTGATCCAGATCATGAACCGTGACGGTATGACGGTCTTCCTAACCACCCACTATATCGAGGAGGCGGAGAGCCTCTGCCACCAGGTAGGGATCATTGACCATGGGAAGCTGATCGCGCTGGGGACACCGCGGGAACTCAAAGAGCGGCTGGGTGCCTTCTGCGTGGAGTTTTTTGGCGGGGAGGGGACGCGCCGGGTTTTCTTCCCCACGCGCCAGGACGCCAAGGCCTATGCCAGCGCCCTGAGCGGGGACATCACCGTCCGGCGCACGAGCCTGGAGGACGTCTTCGTGGAACTCACCGGGCGCGAAATCCAGGGAGGGTAGATGAGGAGCGTGATTACAGGGTCTGCTGTAAGAGAAAACGTCTGGCTTCAAAAGCTGTATCCCTCGTGGCTGCCGCTCGTACTTGCCATGGGGCTGGTCTGGCGCCGGCGCTGGTGGCGGTTCCTGGTCGGGGGCGTGAACCGGCCGCTTATTTTTCTGGCGCTTTTCGCCTGGAATCTGAAGCATGCCGCCGGCGGAGTAGAGTACCTTCAGTTCCTTTTGCCGGGACTGGTAGTCATGGCTGCGGTTACGGCAAGTTATACCGACCTCGTCAACTGGTTTGCTGTTCGACGAACCGTTTACCGGGTTTTGGACGAGTACCTCCTGGCACCCGTTTCCACCGCTTCCCTGCTTGCGGGCCATGTCCTGGCCGGCGGGGGAAAGGGCCTGGTAGTGGCCCTCGTGGTTTATTTCGGAGGATGGGCGGTAATGGGAGATTTTTCCTTTCCGCTCCTTTTCGCGGTCCAACTGGCTGTCGTCTGTCTTCTTTTCGCCTCCCTGGCCGTGGTGGTGGCGATGATTGCCGGGGGCGACCGGGACGTCTTGATGTTCACCAATCTTGCGGTCTTCCCGATGACCTTCTTCTGCGGCACTTTCTTTCCGGTAGAGAGGTTGCCCGGAGCATTGGCCAAACTTAGCTGGTTCCTGCCGCTCACTGCCGGGACGTACAACCTGCGCGGGCTGGCGCTTACGGGTGCTCCCCATTGGAATTGGTTCGGGCAGAGCCTTGGTTGGTTGGCTGGCTTTTACCTTCTGGCCTACCTGCTCTTAAACTGGAGGCGGCAGGACTGATGCGGCACTCCCTTCTTGGCTGGTATCCGATCGTCTGGGAGGAAATGGTTTACTGGCGACGCCGGTTCTGGCTTTACCTGGCTACATACACGCTTTCTCCCCTCATTTTTCTCCTGACGTTCGGTTTTGGCGTGGGACAGCGGCTGAAGATGCTCATGCCCGGCGGAATGAGTTATCTCGAGTTCCTAGTACCGGGGGTTGTGGCACTGGCGGTCTTCAACAATGGGGTCACCTCGGTTACCGTGCGCATGTTTTACCACCGCCTGCACTTCAAGAGCTTCGAGGCTTACCGGCTGGCACCGATTAGCGATGTTGCCGTCTGGCTGGGATATACCGTCTCCGGTGCCCTCCGGGGCCTCCTGGCTGGAAGCATCGTCCTCGGCCTGGCGCTTCTACTGGTCCCGGGTTTTCGGGCCGTGCCGGCCGGCCTCGCCTGGCTTGCGGCCGTGGCCTTTGCCTGCGGCGCCTTCGGAGTGTTCCTTGGTCTCTGCTTACGCTCTTTCGACGACCAGACAGTGATCAGCGAGTTCGTCATCGTTCCGATGACTTTCCTCTGCGGCACCCTCATCCCGCTCGAGCGGCTTCCCGGGGCCCTGCAGCCCTTGGTCTGGCTTCTGCCGCTCACGCCGGCGACGGAGGTACTGCGGGTCTCGTTCACCGGAGGGGTACCCTCTTGGGGGACGGTGGGGTTGCTTGTCGGCTGGACCGGGCTCTTCTTTGGGCTTGGGACGTGGCGGCTCGGCCGCCGTGAGGACTGAGAACCTTGTGGGGTGGTAGCGATGAGCAGGTTCCTTCTTCTCAGCACCATTGACAATACCCGAGAGCTCAGGGAAGCGCTGGCAGAGATTAGGGCCGAGTACGGAGAAATCCTTTCTGTCACGAAAATCTATTTCTCCGACTGGGAGCGGGGGAGAATTGATCCGGTAGAGGTGGAAGAAGCGGCAAGAAGTTCTCGGGTTATCCTCGTGGACATCCGCGGGCAGACGGAATTCACGGACCATCTCCGGGAGTTGGTGATCGGGAGCGCCGCCACGGTGGTGGTTCTGGTGGGCGGCAGCCGCGACATTCTTTCCCTCACCCGGATGGGTTCTTTTTCCGGGGCCGATCTTCCCCGGCGCGAGGGGCGTTTTGACATCGAGGCTTACCTTAAAGCCAGGAAGTTTATGGATCTCACCAAAAAGTTGGGATCTATTTTACCTGTGGGCAAGCTTAAGCACATGCGCAACTGGCTGGTGGCCTGCGAGTACTACGCTGAGGGCGACAAGCAAAACCTCAAGAACCTTCTTCTCTTCCTCTTGCGGGAGTACTGCGGGGCTAGGGTGAAGGTGGGGCCGCCCCAAAGAAGGCCAGATTATGGCATCTGGTGGCCTCCTGATCGCCACTTTGCTGAGCTGAAGGCTTTTAAGACTTTTGCAGGGTGGTACGAGGGCAGGCCTACCGTGGGCGTTTTCTTTTACGGCGGCATGCACTTTGCCGACTGCGCGCCGGTGGTGGAAGCGCTGGTGGAGGAATTGCGCGGTGAGGTCAACCTCATCCCCGTTTTTTCTAAGGTGGAGCACAACCTGGCGGCTATGCGAGCCTTTTTCTTTGACGAAGGGCATCCGGTAGTTGACCTTGTGGTTAACCTGCAGTACTTCCGGTTGCACGGTGGGCCTTACGGCGGGGCACCCGAACCAACCTACCGGTTGTTGTCCGAACTCGGCGTCCCGGTGTTGACAGGGTTTCGGTCTTACACGACGGAAATAGGGGAATGGCAAAGAGAGAACCGCCTGAATCCTCTAGAAATCACCCTCGGTGTTATGTTACCGGAGCTGGATGGGTGCATAGAGCCGGTTTACGTGGGGGGACTCGAGTCCCTCGGAAAAGATGAGATGTTGGGCGGGGAAGTAAAGGAAGTCCAGGCCCTGCCCGAAGGAATAGAGAGGCTTTGTGGCCGGGTTCGCAAGTGGCTTTGGCTGCGGCGCAAGCCCAACGCCGAGAAGAGGCTGGCCATTATTCTTTACGACTATCCCCCGGGAGAGGCTCGCCTGGGCAGCGCCGGTTATCTTAGTGCCCTGGAAAGCCTGCGGGTCTTTCTCGAAAGGCTCGCGGTTGCCGGGTACCGCGTGGAAATTCCGGCGGGGGACTTGGGGGAATTTCTCTTGTCGCGGGGGGTGGTGAACACCCCGGAATGGCATGCGCCTGGCGGCATAGCGGTAGAGGCAGACCTTTACCGCCGGTGGTACGAGGAGCTCCCGCAGGAATTGCGCGAGGAAATGGAGAAGCACTGGGGAGAACCGCCGGGAACTGTAATGACCAGGCATGACGAGATTTTGATCCCGGGCGTGGTGGTGGGCAACGTTTTCATCGGCGTGCAGCCGTCGCGCGGCGTGCACGAAAATCCCGAGAAAGCCTATCACGACAAGGAGTTGCCGCCTCACCACCAGTACCTCGGTTTTTACTGGTGGTTACAAAAAGAATTTCGGGCGGACTGCATCCTCCACTGGGGGATGCACGGCACCCTCGAGTTCACCAAGGGCAAAGAAGCTCCGGTGTCGCGCCGCTGTTTTCCGGATATCCTGATCGGCGACCTTCCCCACCTCTACTACTACTGGGTGGGCAATCCCTCCGAATCCACCATTGCCAAGCGAAGGAGCTATGCGGTGACGGTTTCCCACGCCTCGCCGCCGGTAATTGCCGCCGATCTTTACGGCGAGTACTTAGAGCTGGAGGAACTGTTGGCAGAGTACCGGAAAGCCGAGGGCCGGGACAAGGAGACCCTGGCCGGGGCGATTAAAGAAAAAGCGCAGGCGCTCTCCATGCCGACCGAGGATCTGGCAGAATTGGAAGTCTATCTTTACCGGATGAAGAGGCGGCTTATCCCCAAAGGTTTGCACGTTCTGGACAGGCGGCTTGCGGGAGAGGACTTGATTGCCTATTTGGCGGCCCTTGCCCGGTTTGACCGGGAGGTGCCTTCGTACTACCGGATGGTGGCCGAGAGAATGGGCTTTTCCTACGAGAATCTCGCTCGGGAACCGGAGGCATTTGTTGCTGTTGACCGCGAAGTGCACGAGGCGATAGGACGCTGGCTGGCGGGCGATGAGGCGGCCCTGCCGCCGGAAATAGGCCGGTATCTCGCCGGGGTAAGGGAAAACATTGCCCGCTCGCAGGAAAGCGCGGGGCTTCTTTCCGTACTGGATGGCTGCTACCTTCTCCCTAACCTGGCCGGGGACCCGGTGCGCTCGCCTGAGCTTTATCCCGTCGGCCGGAATATGTACGAGTTCGACCCGCGGCTTATTCCCACGCCCCTGGCGCTAAAGCGCGGGGAGGAAACAGTAAAGGCCATTTTGGAGAGATTTTACCGCACGCACGGGCGCTACCCAGAAACGGTGGGGACGGTGCTGTGGGGGTTTGAGACCTTAAGCACGGGTGGCGAAACCATTGCCCAGATCCTGGCTTATCTCGGCGTGCGCCTGGTCCGGAAGGAAAGCCCCTGGTTCAAGGAACTGGAGCTCATCCCTTTAGAGGAGCTCGGTCGGCCGCGCATCGACGTTCTGGTGACCATCTGCGGCATCTTCCGCGATATATGTGCTCCCCAGATTGAAGTAATCAATCAAGCGGTGGAACTGGCGGCCGGCGCCGCGGAACCGGAAGAGATGAATTTTGCCCGCCAACACAGTTTGGAAATGGCAGCAGAACATGGTAATGCCAGCCGGGCGCGGGTGTTCGGGCCTCAGGCCACGGAGTACGCCACGTCAATGCGGGCGCTGGTAGAAAGCGGGATCTGGCGGGAGGAAAAGGAGCTGGTGGAAAGTTATGACAATTCCATGGGTTACTGCTATCACCGGGGCAAGGTTCGGGAAAACCGCGACCTCTTCGCCAGGCTCGCCTCCACGGTTGACGTGGTCTCCCAGGTAAGGCACAGCACGGAATACGAATTCACCGATCTTGACCATTATTACGAGTTTTTCGGCGGGCTTTCCCGGAGCGTGGCGGAAAAGAAGGGAAAGGTTCCCGAACAATGGGTGGTAGACATTACAGAAGAAATTACCGAAGTGGCCGATGTGGGCCTGGCTATTGATCGGGCGGCGAGAACGCGGCTTTTCAACCCCAGGTGGATTGATGGGATGCTTGCGCACCGGCACCACGGTGCCCAGAAGATAGCGGAACGCCTGGAATACCTGATTGGCCTCAACGCCACCACCGGCCGGGTGAGCGAGTGGGTTTTCCGGGAATCACTTCACCGCTTCCTGCTGGATCAGGACATGCGCCGGCGGCTGGCGGAAAACAACCGCTTTGCCGCCTTGGAAATAGCCAGACGTATCGGTGAAGCCATCCGCCGGGGCTACCTCAGGTGCACAGACGAAGAGTTGGCCGTGTTCCAAAACGCGGTACTGGAACTGGAGAGTTGGATTGAGGAGAAGACTTAAGGTGGTCGGACTTATGCGCTACGTCTACCCGTTTACGGCTATCATCGGCCAGGAGAAGATGAAGCTTGCTCTTATACTGAATGCGGTCAATCCGCGGATCGGCGGGGTGCTAATCCGGGGGGAGAAGGGCACGGCCAAGTCCACGGCGGTGCGGGCGCTGGCCAGCTTGCTGCCCGAAATCGAGGTGGTGGCGGGCTGCCCCTGCAACTGCGACCCGCAAGAACCCGCGCGGCTCTGCCCTTTTTGCCGGGAGCGGTTAGCGGCGGGCGAGCCGCTTTCGGTCAGCAGGCGGCCGGTGCCGGTGGTCGACCTTCCCGTTTCGGCCACGGAGGACCGGGTGGTGGGAAGCCTTGACTTCGAGCACGCGGTACGGCACGGGCGGCGGCGCTTTGAACCCGGTATCTTGGCTCGGGCCAACCGCGGCATCGTTTACGTGGACGAGGTTAACCTCCTGGACGATCACCTCGTTGACCTTGTCCTCGACGCCGCGGCCTCCGGGGTAAACGTGGTGGAGCGGGAGGGAGTTTCCTTCGTCCACCCTGCCCGGTTCATCCTGGTCGGAACGATGAATCCCGAGGAGGGAGAGCTGCGGCCGCAGCTCTTGGACCGCTTTGGCCTGTGCGTTCCGGTGAAGGCGCTCCAGGATCCGGCGGAGCGGGCCGCGCTCATCCGGCAGCGGGAAGCTTTTGAGGCCGGCCCCCAAGGCTTCATCAGGGCCTTTGCGGCGCAGGAGGAAGAAATGCGGCAGCAGATCGCCGCCGCGCGGGCGCGGCTGGCCGGGGTGGCGGTTTTAGAGGGCGCGGTGAAACGCGCCACAGAGGTGGCGGCGGAGGCGCTCTGCGCCGGGCACCGGGCGGAAATCGTGCTGGTAGAGGCGGCGCGGGCGCTCGCCGCCTGGGAGGGACGCGCAGAAACCACCACCGCGGACGTGGGAAGGGTGGCGGAGTTGGTTCTTTTCCACCGGCGGCGCGAGGCCTTGCCGCCCCAGCCGCTGGAAGAGGCGCTGCCTGAGGAGCCGGAAGAGCCGCAGCAGTTTGAGGAGCCGGAAGAGCCCGCGCCTGAAGAAAAGCCCCGCCCCGAAGAGCCTGAGGCCAAGGAAGGGCGGCAGGAAGAGCACTGGGAGGACGGGAAGGGGGAAGAGGGAGAGGCCTCCTCGCCGCCCCCGGCGCCCGCGCGCGAAACCGTCTTTGCCGTGGGCGAGCCCTTCCTGGTAAAACGGATTGACCACGGGCGCGACCGCATCTTGCGCAAGGGGTCGGGGCGCCGCTCGCGCACGCGCACGCCGACCCGGGCCGGCCGCTACGTTCGGGCCACCCTGGCGCGGGGAAGCGGCGATTTGGCCTTTGACGCTACGCTGCGGGCGGCGGCGCCTTATCAAGCGTGGCGCGAGAAAAAAGGCGTGGCGATTGCCATCGAAACCCCCGATATCCGGGAAAAGGTGCGGGAGAAGCGGATTGGGGACTTCCTCCTCTTCGTGGTTGACGCCAGCGGTTCGATGGGTGCGGCGCAGCGGATGGTGGCGGCGAAAGGCGCGGTATTGTCCTTGCTGTTCGATGCCTACCAGAAGAGGGACCGGGTGGGGATGATCGCTTTCAAGGGCGAGGGGGCGCAGCTGTTGCTTCCGCCGACGAACAGCGTGGAGCTGGCGCACCGGTGCCTGCAGGAGCTTCCCACCGGCGGGCGCACGCCGCTGGCGGCAGGGTTGTTGAAAGCCTACGAGGTGGCCCGGGCGCATCTTTTTAAGAACCCGCACCTCTCCCCGCTTTTGGTGATAATCTCCGATGGCCGGGGCAATGTGGGTTTGGCCAACGGCAAGCCCCTGGAGGACGCCTGGCGGGTGGCGGACCTCATCCGCGAAGAGGAGCGGATCAAAAGCGTGGTCGTCGATGCGGAAAAAGAAGGGTTTCTGCACTTTGGCCTGGCGCGGCGGCTGGCCGAAACACTGGGGGCAGCTTACTACCGGATCGAGGATTTGCGGGCCACCACTCTGGTTGAGGCGGTGCGGACGCTAACGGACTAGAAAACGCAACTTCAGGAAAAGGAGGCCGCTTATGCAGAAAGCCGTTTTCCCTTTCACCGCCATGGTGGGGCAGGAGGAAATGAAAAAGGCGCTGATTTCAAACGCTGTCAACCCCCGGATCGGCGGGGTGCTGATCCGGGGCGAGAAAGGCACGGCCAAATCTACGGCGATGCCGGGCCTGGCCAGCTTGTTGCCGGAGGTCGCCGACTGCCCCTTTGGCTGTGACCCCGACGACGTAGCCGTGATGTCCGCGGACTGCCGCCAGCGCCGGGAAGCGGGCGAAGAGCTGCCGGTTGCCACGAGGAAAATGCGGGTGGTGGATCTGCCGGTTTCCGCCACCGAGGACCGAGCTTTCAAGGGAAAGACAGCCGAAGTACTGCTGCCGCCTACCAACAGTGTAGAAATGGGATACAAACTGCTCCAGGAACTACCCACCGGTGGGCGGACCCCCCTTGTGGCCGGCCTGCTCAAGGCTTATGAAATAATCAAAGCCCACTTTTACAAAGATCCCGATCTTGATCCTTATTAATAGTTATTTCCGACGGCCGCGCCAATGTGAGCATGGGGGAGGACAAGCCTCTCCTTGAGGCGCGACGGGTGGCGGAGATAATCCGTAACGATGCCAGGATCAAAACTCTGGTGGTAGATGTAGAGAAAGATGGCCTGCTCACCTTTGGCCTGGCCCGGGAACTGGCCGCTGCTTTAGGAGCGGAATATTACCGGATAGACGAGCTAAAAGCCGGCACCCTGGTCCAGGTAGTACGGGAGATGCAAGGCTCTGGCGCTGGGGCAAAATTAAAAGAAATCTGCTAACCAGGGGGGATCCTTAAACTAAGATTTTCACGACAGGAGATGGAGTGAGTGCAAGCCGAGACTATTATCTACCCCTTTGCTGCCCTTGTAGGGCAGGAAGAAATGAAAAAGGGCTTACTTTTAAACGCCGTCAACCCTAAACTTTCCGGCATTCTCATTCGCGGGGAAAAAGGAACGGCCAAGTCAACCGCCGTACGGGCCCTGGCGGCTCTGCTGCCGGAGATAGAGGTGGTAGCCGATTGTCCATTTAGCTGCGATCCTGAGGACGTTACCACCATGTGCTCAAGTTGTCGCCAGCGGTTAGAGGCCGGTGAAGAATTGCCGCGGAGCCGGCGGAGAATGAGGGTGGTAGACTTGCCCGTTTCCGCCACCGAAGATCGGGTGGTAGGTACCCTGGACATTGAACGGGCCATAAAAAAAGGGGAAAAGCATTTTGAACCCGGTGTCCTGGCCCAGGCCAACCGGGGCATCTTATATGTCGACGAAGTAAACCTTCTCGATGACCATGTGGTGGATGTGCTACTAGATTCCGCAGCTATGGGTGTAAATACCGTCGAGCGGGAAGGCGTATCCTTCACCCACCCGGCCAATTTCATCCTGGTCGGTACCATGAACCCGGAGGAAGGGGAACTAAGACCTCAGCTCTTAGACCGCTTTGGCCTTTGCGTAAATATCACTGGCATCCTAGACCCCCGGGAGCGGGTAGAAATCATTAAGCGCCGGGTTGCCTTTGAAGAAGATCCGGAAGGATTTGTTGGCCAATGGGAAGAGGAACAGGAGAAGCTACGCCGGCAAATTGTGACGGCTATAGAGGTTTTACCGCAAGTAGAAATGCCAGAGGAAATCCTTTATCTCATAGCGAAAATCGCCATCGAAATGGGCGTGGACGGCCACCGGGCCGACCTGGTGATGATGAAGGCGGCCAGAACTATGGCTGCCCTGGAGGGGCGTACCGAGGTGGTGCCCGATGATGTCTACGCGATAGTAAACCTCGCCCTGCTTCACCGCATGCGCCGCCAGCCGTTCCAGGAGATGCATGTCGACCAGGCGAAGCTCCGGGAGGTACTTGGGAAGTGATTGAAATCCAGGGGCTTGCCAAGCATTATGGCAGTATTGTGGCCGTAGCCGGACTGAACCTCCAGATCAAAAGGAGAGAAATCTTTGGTTTACTCGGCCCCAATGGTGCCGGCAAAACTACCACCGTGAGGATGCTGACCATGTTGACTAAGCCTAGTAGCGGCAAGGCCCTGATTAACGGCTACGACGTAACGCGGGATTTAAGTAAGGTGAAACAAGCAATCGGCGTAGTCCCCCAGCAGATGAACCTGGACCAGGAACTTACGGCTCGGGAAAACCTGGAACTGCATGGCCGCCTGCATAAGATGCCCGCTCAAGAACGGCAAGAAAGGATTAAGGAACTCTTAGCTTATGTGGAACTGGAGGAGCGGGCGGACGACCTGGTGAGTAAATTTTCCGGCGGGATGAAGCGCCGGCTTATGATCGCCCGGGCGCTGATGCACTGGCCGCGCGTCCTTTTCCTGGACGAACCCACCGTGGGTCTTGACCCTCAGACCCGCCGGAAAATTTGGGATTTAGTCCGGCGGATGAACGGCGAGGGTATGACCGTGCTTTTGACCACCCATTACATCGAAGAAGCCGAGATGCTCTGCCACCGGGTAGGCATTATGGACCGGGGCCAATTAATTGCCCTGGGTACGCCCGCAGAGCTGAAACAAAAAGTAGGGGAAGTAGCGGTAGAGTCCTTTGCGGGTACGGAGACAGGGTATAAACTCTTCTCCTCCCGGGAGGCGGCCCTGGACTACGCTCGCAAAGTAACAGGCAATGTCTTAATTCGCGATACTAACCTGGAAGATGTCTTTATCGAGTTAACCGGGCGGAAGGTGAATGATTGAGATGGATTTCTATACGGTCTTCTGGCGGGAAATGATTGTTCTTAAGCGCACTTTCCATAAATTTTTTGCTTCACGATTGGTGAGCCCCTTGCTGTACTTAGTGACTTTCGGCTGGGGCCTGGGGCGGGGCATTCGCATGGACGGGGGCAACTACCTAGAATTTGTGGTACCTGGCCTCATCGCCCTTTCAGGCATGAACACAAGCTTTAACGCCGTAGGCATTTCCCTGAACATCAGCCGCTTATACTATAAAACCTTAGAAGAATACCTGATTGCTCCCTTGAGCGCTGGTTCTTTTGTTTTAGGTCAAGTCCTGGCAGGTACGGTGCGTGGCCTGATTGCTTCTTTAATTATCCTGGGCCTGGCGTTCTTATTCGGGGCGAGATTAGCCATTAACGGCTGGTTTTTCGTGATAATAGTTTTAACCTGTTTTCTCTTTGCCTCTTTAGGAGTAGTGGCGGCCATGACCATCAACTCCCATGAGGATATGTCCAACTTCTCTACTTTTGTTATCTTGCCCATGTCTTTTTTGAGCGGTACCTTTTTCCTGCCGGACCGCCTGCCCCAGGGCGTGGCTTACCTTATTAAAGCCCTACCCTTGACCCATGCCAGCTACGCCCTGCGGGCCCTAGCTCAGGGCCAGGGGCTCCTGCCCGTCTCCCTCGCAGTGCTGGCCAGCTACACAGCTTTATTGTTCATTGCTGCCGTAGTAGTCGTGCAGAGGGTACGGTAAACTCTGTAATATTTTGGCAAGTATTAGCCTTCATGATACACTTCTGATGCATTAGCAGGCATCTGCACACCGCGCTTTCGCAGGTAGTCACGTATGGTATTGATGTCTTTCAGGTAGGTCCCAA
The DNA here is from genome assembly GCA_014360065.1 of Clostridia bacterium. Classification (NCBI taxonomy): domain Bacteria; kingdom Bacillati; phylum Bacillota; class Clostridia; species Clostridia bacterium. Next base: position 12,787 of record JACIYF010000045.1, read on the forward strand.
TAGGGTCCAGCTACTCGTAGATTACGGATTCCCCCCGGCCGAGGACAGTAGCCATGAGCTTGGGATTTAGGCCATATAGGTCTAGTATCGGTACGGAGCCGAAGGCCTTGAGGTAGGCGTCCACTGACCGGGGGACGGTGATGGGTCTGCCGGGCGATTTCTAGAGCACAGAGGCCCTGCACGTGGAGACGGATCACCAGGTCCTTGCGGGTAAGCATATGACCCATGTCCAGCACGGTGCCCAGGCAGGGCAGAATGACCTGATGCTGCCTTTGGTATTGACCAACGACTCTTGATACTGTCCCGGTGGAGGCCAGAAATATCCACTGCAACTCCGCTTACGTGTCGTGAGTTGCCAGCTTCTGACGCCACTGAAAGGATTAACTCAAATCTGCTCACCGCTAAATTGGGCTGAAGCGCCAATCGAGAAACTTGTCCCGATGATGTGCAAGGGTGCGTGTAGCGCGTGGGCATGATAAGGAGTAATGCGTCCTCATGCAACACGTATAGAGTGGCTAACGCTCCGGGCTCGGCCTCCCTTATGAAGTTAGCTTCCTCTTGCTAAACTCTCTTCGCGCCCACAAAGGGGTGGGGGCGAAATCCGTAGGGGTAGAGTCTTCCTAAATGCTTCTCCAATAATGTCGCATAAGTAGTATTGTGCGCCATTTTTAACGTGCGCCCGGCATGGGCGAGGGCTTACGGGTGGAAGTCCCGAACGACGAAGGTAGCACTAGTCGTCAGCTTAAGGCAAGGGTGTCCGTCGCGAGGCGGAATCTGAAGGAAGCCGGCGGCAAACCGCCGGCCCGATGAACAAGAACCCCATAAGAGGCTAAGTCGCCCGGATGAGCTGGCATGACACAGCGAAATCCCAGGCTGCCAAGGGACGGCGGAGTATATGGGGCGGGCGCGGGGTGAAGGTTAACGCTCTTACCCGGGGAGGCCTGGCAGGTACGCCCAGCACTCAGGAAACTGAGGGCTGGGTAACCCAGGCCGAGAGGTCCGGCTGAACCGGCAGGAGGAAGCTTTGGGCATAGTACCTTAGGGGTCATAAACTCCAGGGGAAGGCCCGAACACCAAGTCAGAGGTGAGACCGATGCGTTCGCGAGAAGGGCGAAGACAGCAGAAAACCCCAAAAAGGGCTTGCCCGCGGGAGGAAGTGGTGAAGCCACGGGGGACCGCGGGAGGGATGAGCCCTTCTCCGCCACCAGGCGGGGCGACACCTCGCGGGGACCAGAATAGCGGCCTGATGGAGCAGCTGGTGGCCAGGGAGAACATGCTGGCCGTTTCTTTTGCGGGTAGAGCAAAACGGAGGCGCGCCCGGCATAGATGGCATCCCGACCGAACGGCTTCGGGAACAAATTCGTGCCGAATGGCCGCGCATCCGGGAGGAGATGCTTGCAGGTACTTATAGACCCGTGCCCGTGCGCCTGGTCGAAATCCCGAAACCCAAAGGAGGCAAACGGCTATTAGGGATACCTACCGCAATGGACCGCCTGATCCAGCAGGCTCTCCTGCAAGTATTGACGCCCATTTTCGACCCGCAGTTTTCTGAGGCCAGTTACGGGTTCCGGCCCGGAAGGAGAGCCCATGACGCGGTAAAGAGGGCACGTCAATACGTAGAAGAAGGATACGAATGGGTCGTGGATCTGGACATAGAGAAATTCTTTGACCGGGTAAACCACGACATACTCATGGCCCGGGTGGCCCGGAAAGTAACGGATAAGAGGGTGCTCATCCTTATCCGCCGCTATCTTCAGGCAGGCGTCATGGTGAACGGAGGGGTCATAGAGCCGGCAGAAGGGACACCGCAGGGTGGACCTTTAAGCCCGCTCCTGGCTAACATACTCCTTGACGACCTGGACAAAGAACTGGAGAAGAGGGGCCACAAGTTTGTCCGTTATGCCGATGACTGTAACGTATATGTCAAAAGCAGGCGGGCGGGGGAAAGGGTCATGACCAGTATCCGTAAGTTCCTGCAGGAGCGGTTGAAGCTCAAAATTAACGAACAGAAAAGCGCGGTAGACCGGCCGTGGATACTGAAATTCCTGGGGTTTAGCATGTACAAAGCTAAAGCGGGGCAAATCCTTATCCGTCTGGCGCCGCAGAGCATCGACCGGGTGAGGATGAAAATCCGGGAGATAACTTCCCGGAATAAGCCGGTAAGCATGGCTGAGCGCATAGGGCGGCTAAACGCCTACCTGGGCGGGTGGATGGGCTACTTTGCCCTGGCTGAAACGTCCAGCATTTTCAAGAACTTGGAAGGCTGGATGCGGAGGAGGCTTCCGCATGTGCCTCTGGAAGCAGTGGAAGCGAGTGCGGACAAGGTACCGGGAGCTACGGGCACTGGGACTGCCTGAATGGGTAGTACATGAATTCGCCAATGCCCGCAAAGGGCCATGGCGGATGGCCCACGGGCCAATGAATAGAGCCCTGGGCAACGCCTACTGGCAATCCCAGGGCCTGATGAGCTTAACCGAACGCTATTCTTATCTTCGTCAAGCTTGGTGAACCGCCGGATGCGGACCCGCATGTCCGGTGGTGTGAGAGGACGGGGGCTAGCCGCCCCCTCCTACTCGATAATCACAGAGCTTCAAGAAACGCGAGCAACTTATCGGGAGGGCGATAGCGACCAGGTTTTGTATTAGGTGGAGCTGTGAGAGAGATTACCTTTTCTTTTATGGCCATATCGGCATAAATGTAGATCTAAGTAGTCTGGACGCTTTCGTGTCCCAGCCAGAGGGCGATTACGCTGGAGTCTACGCCGCTATGCAGCAGGTTCATCGCACAGCTGTGGCGGAGTATGTGGGGTGACACCTTCTTGTGGCATAATGATGGGCAGCTTCGTGCGGCTAAGAACACATATTTAGCGAGTAGCCATTGAACGGCGTCGGAACTGAGGGGCCCGCCACGAATGGTCGGGAAAGCCGGATCGGTCTGGCAACCACCCCGTTCCCGAAGCCAGACACGTAGCACAGCAACCGTTTGAGCAATCAAGGGGGTCGCACGTTGCTTGCGCCCCTTTCCGCGACACCGTACATGGGCCCCGGGCCCCGCTAGCTCGAGGTCTCCGACGACGAGCCCGGTCAACTCGCTAATCCTCAGCCCTGTCTGGATAGCGAGGACCAGCAGGGCATAATCACGCCGTCCGATCCATTTGGTACGGTCGATTGCCGCGAGCAAAGCGTCAATCTCGTTCTGGTTAAGGAAGTCGACTGTCCTGCGCTCATAGCGCTTGGCTGGAATGGCGAGCACGCGCCGGATCACATCCGCGTGCTCTGGATGGCGAAGGGATGCATAGCGGAACAGCGAGTGAATCGCTGCCAAACGAGCATTGCGCGTGCGGACGCCATTGTGCCGGTCATGCTCAAGCCAGTTAAGGAAGGCACCAATAACGGGGGCATCCAGGTCGGCAATGTCGAGCTGGGAAGGCGCCTTTCCAATCCGCTCGTGGACAAAGTTCAACAGGAGGCGGAAAGAGTCTCGATAGGCAGCCACGGTACGTGGACTGGCCCGCCGCTGAGCGAGAAGCCGTTCGGTGAAAAAGGCTTCTAAGGTAGGAGCGAGAGTACTCATCACCATACCCCCCTTGGCTGCCCGATTCGCTCTGCCGCCAGCGCCAATAGCTCAGGGTCCCCCTGAAGGTACCAGTAGGTGGATACCGGATCAACGTGTCCAAGATAGGCCGACAGGAGTGGAAGCTTGCCCGCAACATCCGTTCCGGATCGATACCAATCACGTAGGGTATTCACTGCGAAGGTGTGCCGCAGGTCGTGGATGCGCGGCTGGCCTGAACCGGCGCGGGGCTGGAGACCGAGGCGGCAAATGATCTGTCTAAAGACGTGACGCACGCAGGCATCGATTAGACGAGTTCCACGGGTGGACACGAAGAAGCTTGGCACCCTCGGATTGCCGCTTAGCCGGTCCCGCTGCCTAGTATACTCCTTAAGAGCTACAATGGTAGTGGGGTGCAGGGGCAACCGTCGCGACTTATTGAACTTGGTCTGTCGGATCAGAATCAACCCCGTCACGGGATCGAAGTCGGCACGGTCCAGGCGGATCGCCTCACCCAAACGCATCCCGGTAGCGGCCAACAAACCCAATAAAGTCTGATAGGTCACTGCTCTCAACGGCGGGCTCAACGTGCCGGCGGTATCTATGAGACCCGCATCTCAGTTTCTGAATACAGGTATGGTGTCGGGCGCTGGTACCGATACGCCAGCAGATCCGGTGCTGGCACTTCGACAGATGGATCGATCGTTTGCAGGTAACGGGAGAAGCCGCACACCACGGAGAGTCTTTTCTTCCAGCACAGCGGATGCACGTTCGTCGGCCTGGTGGCCCAGGCCAGCGCCAACTGGCTGGTCACAGTGGATGCTCCCACGTGGTCTAGGTAATCAACGAAGTCGTTCAGAAGCCGATCGTGTTGAAGAAGTTTGAACCCGAGAGAGCGCCGCAGCGTAATGTAGTCGCTTACTTGCTGACGAAGATCGCTCATATGGCACCACCACCTGGCCATTGCCGGGCGATTCCGGCCAAGGCGCCAAGGTCATCCTTGGCGTAATGGGCAGTAGTCCTTGGATGGCCGTGCCTTAGAACCTGACCAATCTCCAACAACGGTGCACCGGCTCGGCGCATTGCCGTCGCCGCGCTATGTCGTAGCCGGTGTGCACCTGCAGGTGGTAGACCTGCCTGAACGCAGGCCCTCTTTACGATGTCGTGGATAGAGGAACCCGACAGGGCGGCATAGGGCGCGCGGATATGCAGAAATACGGCGCGCCAGCTGCTGTCAGGACGAGCCTGGTGGCAATAATCAGCTAGAGCCTCGCCGACATCCACTGGTAATGGGAGCCGATCATAGCGGTTGCCCTTACCGGCCACCAGGATCTCTCCGCTGCGCCAGTCTACATCATCTAGCGTCAGCGATGCCACCTCTTTGGACCGCAAGCCGAGCCGCGCCAGCATGGTCATAATCGCGAAATTGCGACGACCCGTATTGGTATGACGGTCGCAACTGGCGAGTAATTGCGCCACCTGTTCCCTGGATAAGGCGCGCGACAGTCCGGTGTCACGCCAGCCTGGGGCGGGGAGCACCGCAGCCTCCAGCGATAACGATATGTGACCTTGCAGATAGAGAAAGCGCAAAAATGCCCGTAAAGCGACCGCCATGTTGTTAAGCGATCCCGCGCCACGGCGCCTGGACTCCGCAAGGATAAATGTAGTAACCTTATCGGTCGTCAGACCTTCCAAACCGTTCACGCCGTCGATTCCACAAGCGGACAGGAACCGATGCACCACATACCGATACCAGTGGATGGTCCCCTGGGCCAAACCGCGTTGGCTCAGCAAATACGTGGTGAAGTCGTCCAAAACCCACGCTAGGTGCACCTCGGGAACACGCGGCATCACCTCGGGTATAGCACCAATACTACTGAGATAGTTGATGAGCACCCGTACCATCCCACCAGTTGAGCGCCCCTTCGCGTAACCACATGCCCGTCGCTCAGCAACAAACTCCTGCACCCGCTGCGGTGTAAGTTCCGCGACCGCGAATTCCTGATCGCCTAGCCAACAACTTAGATGCCTCATCACGACCAGATAAGAGGTTGCCGACCAGGCAGAATATCCCTGTCGAGCCAATTCATCCAAGAACCCGGAAACGAAGGGCTCTAATGGGCCGGAGACGTGGATCCCGAACTGTTTACACATCGACCATACCTCCTCGGCATTTGGAACCTCGGCCAGGGTGTGCACTGCGAAGCTCCGTAAATTATGCCGAATACTTCGACGCCTCTATCCCTACGCTCCTGTGTATAACTCTCTACCATACTGACCTGCTCGGCATAATCGTTGGCTCGGCATAAGAACAGAAGCCGGATATCTTCAAGCACATGGTTTGAGGCCAGGTGGATCTCATCGAGGACGATGACCGGGACGAGGTGGCGCTCGGCATTCATGGTGAGGATGGCGTCCTGGATCTGGGCAAAAAGGCTCACCTTTTTGTGTTTGGGTTCTTCGCCCAGAGCGCGCGAAAGGCCCTGGTAGAACTCCAGGGGCGTGACCGTGGAAAGGGCGAAGTAACAGGGCCGGAAATAGGCGGGGTTCAGCTCGGATGCGAACTTGCGCAAAGCGGTGGTCTTGCCGCAGCCAGGCTCCCCCGAGACAAGACCGATGCCGCGGACCTGCTTTAGGTATTTTAGCCTGGACTCAAGTTCCGCCAGATCCCGGCTGACAAAGAGGTGGTCGGTCTGGATTTCCTTTGTGAAAGGGTTATACTTTAGCCCGAAGAACTGGGTGAACATCAGTCCTCACCCTCCTCGTCGGCGGTGGCCAGAAGGCGGACAAAGGAGATGGGCGAGGGAGGGAAAGGTTCCCTTTCCCCGGCGCAGTTTTCTTGGCGCGGCTGACGGCCGCTTTTTCTTCTTTTCAGGCCGGCATTGGCCAAAAAGTCCACCTTTCTTGCCTCGCCCACCTTGACCCCGTCCCGGTAAAGCAGTACGGGCCTTGAGCTGGCAAGCCACTCCGGCTCATAGCGCACCTCAAGCCTCAGGTTCGAAAACCTTGGCTCAGTCTCGTAGAGGAGGTTTTCTAAGGTGAAGGTGGCGTCGTGGTGAACCTTGCGGGTCACCCGCAAGAGAAAATGCTCTTCCACCCGGGCCGGATCGGGCAAAAGCCTCACCCGGCCAGCCTGGGAGAGGAAGTAGTCAAGCGGGCTTGTGCCCAGGGCGGCATGGGGTTTGCGCTGGTAATCCTCGTCCAGCCACTGCCAGAAACGAAGATTGAGCTCCTCTAAAGACCCGATTTCGCCGGGACTAAGAAGGCTTAAAAAGCGCATGCGCACCGTTTTGAAGAACCTCTCTATTTTTCCGCGCCCCTGGGGAGAAAAGGGGCGGGCGTGCAGAAGCACGCACCCCAGGCTGGCGCAGATGACCGAGAGCTGGCCGCAGCGGTAGACCTTGCCGTTGTCGGTGTAGAGAAGCTTGGGCACGCCCCGCTTTAAGACCGCCTCCTTGAAGGCGCATCGCACAGCGTCAAAATTCTGCTCAAAGAAGAATTGGGCATGAGGGATGAGCCGGGAGGCGTCGTCGATAAACGAGACGAGATAAGTCTGCCTTTTGGTCCGGCCTGCTTTTAAATAGGGGCCGTACATGATGTCCGCCTGCCAGAGTTCGTTCACCCCCTGGTAAGAGAAGCGCCTGGTTTCTTCTCCATCCTCTTCCTTGGGTCCGGGGCGGTTGGCCAAAAACCGGTAGAAGGTGGCCAGGGAAACCCGGTCCGGGGTGAACACCCCGTCCTTTATGAGGGCATCGTAAAGCAGGGTGCCGCAAAGTTCGGGTTTCTCTTTTCTTTTGGCTTCGATTTTTTCGGCCATCTCCAGGGTGATGCGCCGGCTCTTGCCGCGGTCGGAGCGGTAGCCGGGCTTTAGGGCTAAAAGCCCCCCGGCGCGGTAGCTACAAAGCCACCAGCGAAAGGTGCGGGGGGAATAACGCAAAAAGCCCCAGTGCGGCATCTCGATGGCCTCGGCAGCAAGCTTTTTAAAGTACTCCTCCTGGTTTTCCACCTGCCCGTTCAGGACCGGGGCGATCAGGGCAAACCGCCGTAAAGCAATGTCTTCTCTTTGCTTTTCGTCAAGCACCAACGCTACCCCCTTGATTTTTGTGGGGGCCTAAGCGCTTAAGCCCTTTTTCTGCGCGCTGACTCTAGCATAGCCCCTGCCCTGCCCCTGCGCCAGAGAAAAGTTGTGTTGCTTTCTTTTTTCTTCCCCTGGGTCTGGCCCACCCTCCTTGGGTATGCTAAACTATCTTGCGAAGGGAGCTAAAAAACAGCGGCCGCATTGGTCGTAAAACCCGGCCGAGAAGAGCTGGATATCGCCAAAGCCGGCCAGGATATCGAGCATTCTTGCGGCCTCTTCCCTCGGGCTTCCTTCCCCGGGGAGGCCTATCTCGATAAGCATCTGGCGCAGCACCAGCTTTAGGCGGGGAAGGACGGCCAGAAAGCGGCGGACATAGAACCTCAAGTGGGCGGGCTCCCAGTAGAGCTCCTTGAAACGCCCCCTGAACAGGGCCAGACAAGCCCTTAGGGAAAAGGACCCCTTAAGGACGCATTCCAGGGCCTGGTAAATCAGCTTAAGGCCGTACTGGAAATAGGGTAGGCAGAAGGAAGGCAAGAAGGAAACGGTGCGGCCGCAGAACCGGCAGCGGTAGCGGCGGATGAGGATGCGCCTTGCCCCGTGGCCGGAATGCGAGTTTCGCCGGTAAAAGCCATGCTTCTTTAAGGGCAGGCTGGTCCGGCAGATGGGGCAAGACCCCGGCGGATCCGGAAAAGCGAAATCCCTCCCCAGCTGCCAGTACTCTTCCGGCGAGGCGGGGGTATAGAATACTTGCTGCATGCTTATCACTCCTTGGCATGCGGGGTTTGCAAATATTCTATCAACCGCCTCCGCCGGAGAAAAGGAAATATCTGGACCAGCATCCGACTGACCGACTGACTAGCCACTATATCTTCCAACCCAAAGTGAGAAACGTTTACCACATTGCTCTGCCATTCGAGCCATTTGCAGATTGTTTAATCTGCGAAGACAGGACCTGACTTAAGGCAGGGTAAAATGAAGATCTACACC
>JACIYF010000046.1 GCA_014360065.1 Clostridia bacterium
CATGAGCGCCGCTTTAAGGAGCGGGTTTTTACTGGGGCCGCGTGTGAGTACGCGGCCGGCAAAGGATGCACGGCGTCTTACTTGGCTGCCCGTTGGGCCGCCAAGGAAGCCGCCGCCAAGGCTTTGGGCCTCGGTTTGGGCCAATTTTGCTGGCGGGAGATTGAAATCGCGGTGACGCCCGGGGGGCAGCCAACCCTCCGCCTCAGCGGGCAGATGGCCAACTTAGCAGCTAGGTTGGGCATAACCAGGTGGCATGTGAGCCTCACCCACGACCGCTCTCGGGCTCTGGCCCAGGTGGTGGCGGAGAAGGGGTAGCTATGGGATGGGCCTGGACTTTCGGCCTGAGTATGGGGCGGAGCGGAGGACAGCCAAGCGCGAGAGGGCATAGGCTTTAGAAGCTGGAGGAATGGATATGCAGCTAGTTACGGCTGAGGAGATGCGACGGCTGGACCAAACGGCCTCCTCCGATTTTCATATCCCTAGCATCGTATTGATGGAAAACGCTGGCCGGCAGCTGGCCGAGGCGGTAAAGCGCTGCCTGGGCGGCAGGGTGGTCGGTCGCCATGTGGTGGTCTTTTCCGGCAAAGGCAACAACGGTGGCGATGGGCTAGTGGCAGCCCGACACCTCATCAACTGGGGGGCGGAAGTTAAGGTTTTTCTCTTAACCCGGGGCCAGGACCTGCGGGGCGATGCCGCCACCAATTTTTCTGCTCTTAGTAGCATGGGCGCCAAGATTTATGAGATTACCGGCGACCGGGAGCTACAAAAAGTCCAGGTAGCGCTGATGCGAGCGGAAATCGTAATTGATGCCATTTACGGCACCGGCTTCCGGGGCCAAGCCGCCGGCCTCACCGGCCAAACCATTCAGATGATAAACGAGTTTGCTAAGCCGGTCATAGCCGCGGACTTGCCTTCGGGGTTGGAGGCCGATACCGGGAAGGTCTACGGACCCTGCATCCGTGCCCAGGAAACCGTCACCTTTGCCCTACCCAAGCTAGGGCTATACTTGGAGCCGGGGGCAAGCTACGCTGGGCGCATAACCGTAGCCGACATTTCCATTCCTGCTTCTTTGCTGGGGCGCGAGGATATTGGTCGCCAGCTCCTGACCTGGGAATGGTGCCGGCGGCGAGTAAAGCGGCGGGAAGTGAGCGGCCACAAGGGCACTTATGGCCACGTGCTGGTAGTTGGCGGCTCGGAAGGCATGACCGGCGCGGTGGTAATGGCTGGAGAAGCAGCGCTGAGGGCAGGGGCGGGTATGACTACGGCTGCGGTACCAGCACCGCTACACCCGATCCTAGAGATTAAGACTACCGAAGTGCTTACACGGCCCCTACCGGAAACACCGAGCCGGGGAATCAGCGAGCAAGCTTTAGAGACTATTCTAGCCATGGCCAGCAAGATGTCGGTCCTGGCCGTAGGGCCAGGGCTAGGCCGCGATCCCTCCAGCCAGGCCTTGGTGCGAGGGTTGGTGGGCCGGGCCCAGCTGCCGCTGGTTATTGATGCCGATGGGTTGAATGCCTTGGTAGGCCATACCGATGTTTTGCGCCAAGCTAAAATGCCGCCGGTGCTCACTCCCCATCCGGGAGAAATGGCCCGGCTTTGGGGAAGCACCACCGACAAAGTCCAGTCCAACCGGCTGGAAATCGCTGAAAATGCTGCCCGGGCCTGGAACGCCATCGTAGTGCTCAAGGGAGCTAAGACCATCGTGGCGGTTCCGGGCGGGCCTACTTATATCAACCCTACCGGCAACCCGGGCATGGGCACCGCCGGCAGCGGCGATGTCCTGACTGGGGCCATTGCCGCCTTTATCGCCCAAGGCTTGGCTCCGGCTGAAGCTGCCTGCCTAGGAGTTTTCGTCCATGGAGCGGCCGGAGATCTGATGGCGGGGCGCCTGGGCCAGCGGGGCTTGGTGGCCGGGGATTTAATGATGGGAGTAGCCGAGATACTAAAGCAGCTGGAAGGTGAAGAGGTTGCCGCGACCGGTCTGGGCGGAAATTGACCTAGCCGCCATTGCCAACAACATTAAAGAAATCCGCCGGGTTGTTACCCGCCCCACCCAGATCATGGCGGTAGTTAAAGCCAATGCTTACGGGCACGGGGCGGTGGAGGTAAGCCGGGTGGCCCTGGAGCACGGGGCCAGCTGGCTAGGGGTGGCGATTTTCGAGGAGGCGGAGGAGCTTCGCCAAGCTGGGATCCAGGCACCCATCCTGATCCTGGGGTATTCGCCGGCGGATGAGGCCGAGGCCATCGTCAGCTTAGGTCTTTCTCAGGCAGTCTGGACCCGGAGCCAGGCGGAGGCGCTTTCCCGAGCTGCGGTGAAGCTAGGCCGCCCGGCCAAAATTCACATTAAGCTCGATACCGGCATGGGGCGTATCGGTTTTTTGCCTACCGCGGAAGCGGTGAAGGAGATCGAGCGGATTGCTTCCCTACCCGGCATCGCCATCGAGGGTACCTTCACTCATTTCTCCAGCGCTGATGACGAAGACAAAACTTTTACCCAAGAGCAGTTGCAGCGCTTTCACCAGATGCTGGAGGCCATCCGATCCCGGGGGGTGGAGGTGGGACTCCGGCACGCAGCTAGCAGCGCGGCTATCCTCACCATGCCGGAAACTCACCTAGATCTGGTACGGCTGGGAGTATCCCTGTATGGCCATTTTCCTAGCCCGGCTACCAGGCGGAACGACGTTACTCTGCTCCCGGCCATGAGCTTTAAGACCCAGATCGTCCACCTAAAGGAGCTTCCGGCCGGTTGGCCGGTAAGCTACGGCCGGACTTATTACACCAGTAAGCCTACCCTGGTGGCTACTCTGCCGGTTGGGTACGCCGATGGTTACTTTCGATCCTTCTCCAACTGCGGTGAGGTCATCATCCGGGGAAGGCGCTGCCCGGTGATTGGCCGGGTATGCATGGATCAGATCATGGTGGATGCCACCAGTTGTCCCCAGGCCCGGGTAGGGGATGAAGCAGTATTATTTGGCCGCCAGGGAAAAACGGTGCTGTCCACGGAAGAGTTGGCGGAGCGGATTGGCACCATTAGTTATGAACTCCTGTGTGCCGTTGGCCGCCGGGTGCCTAGGCGCTATGTTTGGGCCCAAGGAGAATGTTACCAGATTTCGAGCCAGCTCTAGGCGTTGCAGGATGAGTGCCCGGCAGCTATAATGTTGGTATAGCTGTTGGTAAGGATAGCTAAGGTAACCAATCGAGGGGGTGCGGTCTTTGCCCGGCCTTAAGCGCATCATGATAAGCCTGCCAGAAACGCTCCTTGAGGAAGTTGACGATTTGGTGATTTCTGAGCACCGCAATCGCAGCGAATTTATCCGGGAGGCCATGTTAAACTATCTCTTGGAGCGGAAACGGCGTGTGCTTAGGGAGCAGATGAAGCGCGGTTACCAGGAAATGGCGCAAATCAACTTGGCTTTGGCTCGGGAAAGCTATGAAGTGGAAAACGAGGCTCAGGGTTATTATGATGGCAAATTGATGGAGTGCAAATAGGATGCAGGTGAAGCGAGGGGACGTCTTTTATGCCGAGCTGAATCCGGTGGTAGGATCGGAGCAGGGAGGCACCAGGCCCGTGCTCATAATTCAAAACGATATTGGCAACCAGTTCAGCCCGACCACCATTGTTTTGGCGATCACCTCTCAAATCTCCAAGGCCAAATTGCCCACCCATGTCGAAGTTGATGCTAAACGAAGCCACCTGGACCGCGATTCCGTCATCCTGGCCGAACAGATACGCACCATCGATAAAAGCCGGTTACGGCAAAAGGTAACTACTTTGGATGATGAAATCATGAAAAAGGTAAATCGGGCCATCGAGATTAGCGTTGGCTTGGTAGAATTATAGAGCACTGGTATAATAGGTCTCTGGGAAAAGGTTAGCGGTGGCGAAAGAGGGCGAAACCAATTTCTAGCTCAAGCGGTGAGGATTGGGTCAGGCCCAAAATAGGCATAGTAGTTGGTCCCGATTGGGAAGGGAAGATCGCCATCAGCCGGGCTTATGTGGAGGCGGTGATTAGCGGCGGCGGTCTGCCAATACTTTTACCGGCCAGCGATGACAATGAGGCGGCGGCCAGCTACCTGGAGTACATAGACGGTTTGCTCCTGCCCGGCGGGGGCGATGTCGATCCGCTTCGCTTTGGCCAGGAGCCCAAGCCGGGGAGCGGCGCCATCTTCCCTGAGCGCGACCAGTTGGAAATTCAGCTGGTGCAAGCGGCCCAAGACCGGGATCTCCCGGTATTGGGCATCTGCCGGGGAATGCAGGTAATCAATATTGCCCTGGGGGGCGATATCTACCAAGATTTAAAAGAGGTTGGCTCTGCCGTAAAACACATGCAGGAAGCCCCGCGCTGGTATCCCACCCATTCGGTGCGAATCGAGAAGGGAACGCTCCTGGCCGAGGCCTACCCGTTAGCTGAGCGCCGGGTAAATAGCTTCCACCACCAGGCGGTAAAGAACCTGGCCCCGGGCTTCAGAGCCAGCGCTTGGGCCCCGGACGGGGTCATCGAAGCCATCGAGTCCACAAAGCACCGGTTCCTCTTGGGGGTGCAGTGGCACCCGGAGTGCATGTGGGAGCGGGATCCTTGTGCGCAGGAATTGTTTTTGCGGTTTACCAAAGCCTGCATGGGGGCAGCCAGAGGTCAAACAGCTTAATTAGTAACCTTGCTTATTGCCACGGGGGTGCCCTTTGGGTGCTGAGAGGCCAGCGCGAGCTTTGGCCAACCCCTAACACCTGATCTGGGTAATGCCAGCGTAGGGAGTGGTTGACCTTAATCGAGCTTGCATTTAGGGTCACTCCGTGGAAACGGGGTGGCCTTATTTAATTGCTATGGACTGCCCCATGCGGCCAGCCGCAAACCAAGCATGAAAAAGGCACGTAGGGCGTGCTGGGGCGCTGGTCCGGAAGCGATCCAGCACTCAATCGGCAGGCAGCTAGGACTTAGTAGGGCTGGCCTGGCATGGCTGGGCAACACCGGATAGGCGGGATAGGCAAATTGAGTGCTGGACACCACAGCGGCGGCCAGGGCCGAGGTGGAGCAAGGGAACAGCGGACCAGCTGGCAGAGATTAACATATTTAGAAAGAGGGGAGAGGCAAAAGATGCGGACGCGGAAGGAAGTACAGGGGTGGGGGCTCTACGTTATCGTTACCAGCGATTTGGCTAAAGGAAGGCCGGTGGAAGAGGTGGTGGAAAAGGCTCTGGCCGGGGGCGCAGGGGTGATCCAGCTCCGGGAAAAGAATTTGGATACCCGAGAGCTGCTCCGGCGGGCCCAAGTGGCTCGGGAGCTGACCCGCCGATATGGAGCGCTCTTGATTATCGATGACCGGGTGGACATAGCCATGGCAGTTTCTGCCGATGGAGTTCATCTGGGACAGAGCGATATGCCGGCCGCTGTAGCCCGAAAGCTTCTTGGACCCGATGCCATCATCGGGGTCTCGGTTATAGGCGATGCCGAGCTGGCTTTAGAGGCCAAGCGGGACGGAGCTGACTATGTGGGGGTCTACGTTTACGCCACCACCTCTAAGCCTACCGATCGGCTGCCGGTTGGCCCCGAGGGCATCCGGCGGCTGCGCCAGGTACCGGAACTGGCCGATTTGCCCATAGTAGCCATCGGCGGCATTAACCGCGATAATGCGGCTGCGGTACTGGCAGCAGGAGCCGATTGCTTGTCGGTGCTTTCGGCGGTGGTAAGTGCCCCCGACATAGAGAAGGCGGCCCGGGACTTAGCTCAAGTTATCCAGGAAGCGAGGCAAAACTCATGACCCAATTGGAACAGGCCAAGAAGGGCATCATTACTCAAGAGATGGAAAAGGTAGCAGCCGAGGAGGGGTTGACCCCCGAAACCATCCGCCAGCTGGTGGCGGAAGGCCAGGTGGTGATCCCGGCCAACGTTAACCACCGGGGACTAAAGCCGGTAGGAATAGGCAAGGGTTTGCGTACCAAGGTAAATGCCAACATCGGCACCTCCAGCGATTACCCCGACTTGGAAGTAGAAATGGCCAAGCTTAAGGTAGCTTTAGAAGCTGGGACCGATGCGGTGATGGACCTCAGCACCGGTGGCGACCTCAACGCCAACCGGCGGCGAATCTTGGAGGCTTGCCCGGTAGCCCTGGGCACGGTTCCCATTTACCAGGCAGCGGTGGAGGCCATTAAAAACCGGGGCTCCTTGGTGGCCATGGAGCCGGAAGACCTATTCCGGGTTATCCTCCAGCATGCCCAAGATGGAGTGGATTTTATAACCGTCCATTGCGGAGTGACTCGGGAGACGGTGGAGCGCCTGCAGCGGGAGGGCCGGCTGGCCGATATCGTTAGCCGGGGCGGGGCCTTCCTCACGGGCTGGATGCTCCACAACCAGAAGGAAAACCCCCTCTACGAACAATTTGATCGGTTGTTAGAGATTTGTCGGCAATACGATGTTACTTTGAGCCTAGGCGATGGCTTGCGACCTGGGTGTTTGGCCGATGCTACCGACCGGGCTCAAGTGCAGGAGCTAATCATTCTAGGCGAACTAGTAGATCGTGCCCGGGCAGCAGGAGTACAGGCCATGGTAGAGGGACCGGGGCATGTGCCCCTGGATCAGATTGCTGCCAACATCCTTCTAGAGAAGCGCCTTTGCCATGGGGCCCCCTTCTACGTGCTGGGGCCGCTGGTAACTGATGTAGCTCCGGGCTATGACCACATCACTTCTGCCATCGGGGCTGCCCAAGCGGCAGCGGCCGGAGCCGATTTTATCTGCTACGTGACTCCAGCTGAACACCTGGGCCTGCCGCGGGAGGAAGATGTGCGGGCCGGGGTAATAGCGGCCCGTTTGGCAGGCCACGCTGGCGATCTGGTCAAAGGGGTAAAAGGAGCCTGGGAATGGGACCAGCAGATGGCCCGGGCCCGCAAGGCTTTGGACTGGGAGGCCCAAATCGATCTGGCCATCGATCCCAAGCGAGCTCGCGAGCTGAGAGGGTCGAGAAACCCTGAACAGGCCGAGGCTTGCTCCATGTGCGGCGATTACTGCGCCATGAAGATCGTGGGCGAATACTTAGGTAAGGAAATGGAAAAATGTTAGAGGATTTCCTTTTTGGCTAACGAAAACAATAGGGGTTAAGTTTTCAGGCCCAAGGGGTGATGGCGGTGGCATATGCAACCTTGGAGGAATTAAAGGCCGAATGCTTAAAATGCAGCCGCTGTGACCTGCGTTCAGGTTGCCGCCAAGTGGTTTTTGGGGAGGGAAACCCAGAGGCTCGGCTGATGCTGGTAGGAGAAGCCCCAGGGGCTCAGGAAGATATTGAGGGCCGGCCCTTTGTGGGGGCGGCCGGCCAGCTCCTGGATCGGATTTTAGCGGCAGCAGGGTTTTCCCGGGAGGAGGTCTTCATCGGCAATGTGATAAAGTGCCGGCCGCCCGGAAACCGCTTTCCCAACGCCGAGGAGGTGGCCAAGTGCCGCCCCTACCTGGATGCCCAAATCCAGTTGATTAAGCCTCGCATAATTCTTTGTCTGGGCAATTTGGCGCTTAAGACTTTGATCAACCCTTATGCTCAGATCACCAAGGATCGGGGCAAATGGGTGGAAAGGAATGGCATCAAGATGATGGCCACTTTTCACCCGGCGGCTCTGCTTCGGGACGCGTCTAAAAAGAAGCCGGTCTGGGAAGACTTTCAGAAAGTGCGCGACCAGTACCGGGTCGAGGTAGCCGAGCAGCTGAGCCTGTTTGGGTAAGGCCGCTCGGGCCAAGGCGGGGCTGGGGAGCGAGCAGGAACCCAAGCAGCCTAGTTTAGAAACTGTGTTGGCGGTAGGCAGATGGGACGGGTGGGAGAACCTTTGACCGTGGTAACTGATAGCCCCGAAGCCACCCGCTGCTGGGGGCGGAGGCTGGCGGCGCTCTTGGCGCCGGGGGATGTGGTATTGCTGGAAGGGGAGCTGGGGGCTGGCAAGACCACCTTTACCCAAGGGATGGCCGACGGCTTGGGAGTGGAAGGGCCAGTTACCAGCCCTTCCTTTACTTTGGCCCACGAATATCGGGGGCGGCTTTCCCTTTACCATTTGGACTTATATCGCTTGGATGATCCTTCGGCGATGGCCGAGGTGGGCTTAGACGAGTATTTGGAGCAAGATGCGGTGGCAGTGGTGGAATGGGCCGAAAAGCTGGGGCCGTTTGTGCCGGAAGCCCACTTGCGAATTGCTATTACCTATGGCCAGGACGAAAACCAGCGCCAGCTCAAGTTTTATCCCCAGGGCGGGCGCTATGCGGCGATGGTGGAGGAGCTGAGGCGCTTTGCTGGTGCTGGGGCTTGATACCGCCACCAAAGCCTTAAGCGTGGCTATAGCCGAGGCCGGGCAGGTGGTGGTAGAGCTTTACCTGAATACTGATGGCCGCCATGCAGTGCGCCTCCTGCCCCTGATCGACCAGGCGTTGAAATGGGCGGGGGTGAGTATGGCGGAAATTGGCGCGGTGGCGGTCTCCGCTGGACCTGGCTCCTTTACCGGCCTAAGGATCGGCATGGCTACTGCTAAGGGACTATGTCAAGCCCTTGGCAAGCCCATCGTGGGGGTGCCTACCTTAGATGTCCTGGCGGCCAATGCGGCCGGGTTTGACGGGCTGGTATTGCCCCTGCTTTATGCCCGGCAAAAGCAGGTTTACACGGCCCTATATCAGACCGGCCTGGGCCCCGGTTCCTCGGCGGGGCAGCGGCGCCTCACCGATTATCGGAGCTTCAAGGTGGAGGCCCTGGGCCCTTGGCTTAAGCACCAGCTTGAGGTTTGGGGCCAAGACCATGGGACTAGCGGCCAAGGTGCCAGGGACGCAAGGATACTGGCCTTGGGCGATGTTCCCCCGGATTATCTTAAACCGGCTCAAGAGCTGGTTGGCCCTTCTTTAGGCTGGGGCCGGCCGGAACAAATGTATCCGCGAGCGACCCAGGTAATTCAGCTAGCCTGGGCCAAGCTTGCCCGGGGCGAGGGTGATGACCTCTACCGCCTGGCGCCCCTTTATATCATGCGCTCCTCCGCCGAAGAGAAGTTGGCCAGCCGTTAGGGGGAAAAAGGTTGGGCACTAAGTGTCGCGAGTACTATATTGAGCCTATGCGGGTGGAGCATCTGGACGAGGTGCTGGCCATTGAGCGGGCCTCATTTCCTACTCCTTGGTCGAAATATGCCTTCCTGGGGGAGATTCGCGACAATCGCTTTGCCCATTACTATGTTGGCCTTTATAACGGGCGGGTGGCCGCCTATGGGGGCATGTGGGTGATCCTGGATGAAGCCCATATCACCAACATTGCGGTTAGCCCTGAGCATCGAAGCCTCAAGCTGGGAAAAGCTATGCTGATTACTCTGATGCAGAAGGCAGCTTATCTGGGCGCGGATAAGATTACTCTGGAGGTAAGGCCCTCCAATTACATAGCCCAAAGCCTGTACCGCAGCCTGGGTTTTGTCCCCACCGGCGTCCGCAAAGGCTATTATACCGATACCCAAGAAGATGCCATCATCATGTGGCGCTACCTCGGCTTGCCCCAAGTGGGCCAGGAGCGAGCCTAAGCTACTTTCTGGGAGCCAACTTGGGGGAGCCGCTCACGGCGCTGGCGGTCAGTGAGCTGCCCTGGACATGAAGGTCTAAGCGGTTTACCCAGCACCCAGCCATGGCCTGTGCCAGAGGCTTGTAACGACACCGTTTGGTGCTGGGCGCCACAGCCGGCGATGGACCTACGCGGATCCGCGAAGGGCTACGGAGCGAAGGAACTGCGGCCATGAGCCAATCTTGAGAGACGATATCCTTCGGAGGCGATTAGTTGTTAATCCTAGGAATTGAGAGTTCTTGCGATGAGACTGCGGCCGCGGTGGTGGAGGATGGCCGCCGGGTGCACTCCAACGTCATTGCTTCCCAGCTCGATGTGCACCAGCTTTTTGGAGGCGTAGTGCCAGAAATCGCTTCCCGCAAGCATCTGGAGTTTATCTCCCCGGTGGTTGCCCAGGCCATGCAGGAAGCCAAGGTAGCGTTTTCTGAGCTTGAAGCCGTGGCGGTAACGTATGGCCCTGGGCTGGTAGGGGCGCTTCTGGTAGGGCTTTCGGCCGCCAAAGGCCTAGCCTACAGTTTGGGCATCCCGCTTATCGGGGTGAACCACATTCGCGGTCACCTTTACGCTGGCTTTCTCCAGTTCCCTGATCTCGAGCCTCCCTTGGTGGTGCTGATTGCTTCCGGTGGCCATACCACTTTGGCCTACTTGGAAAACCATGGCTCCATAAAGATCTTGGGCCGTTCCCGCGACGATGCTGCCGGCGAGGCTTTAGACAAGGTGGCCAGGGCCTTGGGCCTGGGCTATCCCGGTGGCCCGCAGATCGAATCCCTGGCCCGGGACGGCGACCCGCACGCCTTCGACTTTCCCCGAGCGTGGCTGGGGGAAGGAAGTTTGGATTTTAGTTTCAGCGGCCTGAAGACGGCGGTTATTCGCCAGCTTATGAGCCTGCCCAAGACGGAAAAGCGGTTGGCCGACTTGGCGGCCAGCTTTCAAGAAGCCGTTTTTGAAGTGCTGGTTACTAAAAGCATTCGGGCGGCCCAGCAGTACCAGGCGAAAACCATCCTGGTGGCTGGCGGGGTGGCTTCCAACCAAGCTCTGCGACAAAAGTTGGTGGCCGAGGGCGGTAAGCAGGGAATTCAGGTCCTTGCACCTGACCCCATCTATTGCACCGACAACGCTGCCATGATCGCCTGTGCAGGCTATTATCAGCTTCTGGCCGGGGACCAAGCTCCCCTCAATCTCAACGCTGTGCCCAACCTGGATGCCGCCTCAGGATTTTGTGGACAACTTCCTGGGGATGGCTGTGGATAATGGGGAAAAAACTGTGCATAACTTGTCGGCCAAGGGCTTCGGAGGTTAAGAAAAAGTTAGTAGATTGTTAATTACCCAGTGATTCCAAGACTTCCAGCTCCTGCCATCACCTCCAGCTGGGCATGATTAAGGCCGCTAATGGCGGCTGGCAACAAGCTTCGGATATTTTTCTAGTTGTTGATTGGCATGGGAATTTTAGCAGGAATCTGGCTGCCGATGTCTAACCATAACACATATACTGTGATTTTTTGCACTAATATCAATATTGGCAAAGGTAGTGAAGGAGACGGGAAACGTAGCCAAGCAAGAATTGCGCCAGCGGCTTCTGCAGCTAAGGGAAGCCATGCCTGCCCAGGCGGTGGCCCAAAAAAGCTCCGCCATAGCTCGTGAAGTTTTGAACTTAGCCGCCTACCGCCGGGCGCAAACCATAATGACCTACGTAGCTTTCAGAAATGAAGTACGGACGGAAATCATTATCAGGGAAGCCTTGGCTCAAGGCAAGCGGGTGGCGGTTCCCCTGTGCTCGAAGGCTCGGCGCCAACTCATCGCTAGCCAGTTACTGGATTTTCCGGGCGATCTGGCGCCTGGCACCTGGGGTATCCCCGAACCCAAGCCCGAAGCTCTGCGGCCCCTGGATCCCCAGGCCATCGACCTGGTGATAGTGCCGGGGGTAGCTTTTGATCGCCGGGGTTACCGGCTGGGATACGGGGGCGGGTACTATGACCGCTTTTTATTGCGCCTAGGCCAAGGTTCTGTATCGGTGGGGGTAGCCTTTAGCCTGCAAGTGGTGGATGAGCTTCCCTGCGAAGAACGCGACCGGCCGGTGAACCTGGTCATCACTGAGAGCGGCATTTTCGGGCCAAGAAGCTAACGAGGAGTGCCCCATCGGCCTGGCGTGAAAGCAAAAGCCTTGGCGTACCGCAGTGAGCCCACGGTTGAGTGTTGGAGGGCAGTATCATCTGGGCTAGGGAGTGGGAAGCGGCTAGCCAGGCGACATGCCAACCCAAGCCCGGGCAAGCCTGCTGCCGAGGAATCCTGGAGCCGAAGCCAGCCGCTTTACCCGTCACCGGAGGCCGAGGTGGAGCTTTAGGTGACTTCGCGCAAGGGTTTTGGAGTGGGGGCCAACCGCTCGGTGAAAAGAAATGGTTTTGGCGAGGAGGTTATGGTAGTGGCGGAGGAGCAAGCGTTAGAACAAGTTTTGGCTCAGTACCGGGGCAGCCGGGGAGCCCTGATCCCAGTGCTGCAGGCAGCCCAAGATATCTATGGGTATCTGCCCCGGGAGGTATTGCGCCGGATTAGCTTGGAGCTG
The DNA here is from genome assembly GCA_014360065.1 of Clostridia bacterium. NCBI lineage: Bacteria > Bacillati > Bacillota > Clostridia > Clostridia bacterium. Next base: position 12,118 of record JACIYF010000046.1, read on the forward strand.
AAAGTCCCCTTGAGCAAGGTGTACGGGGTGGCTACCTTTTATGCCCAGTTCCACCTCAAACCCCGGGGGCGCTACATCATCCGGGTTTGCCTGGGGACTGCCTGCCACGTTCGGGGCGGAGAGAAGATTCTCCAGCGGGTCAAGGAAGTCATCGGTGTGGCAGAAGGTGAGACCACTCCCGATTTGCGCTTTACCCTGGAACCGGTAGCTTGCCTGGGTGCCTGCGGGCTTTCACCCATCATGATGGTTAACGACCATGCCCATGGGCGGCTGACTCCAGATCTGGTTCCCAAGATTCTCGATCAGTACCAGTAGGGGGGAGACTGGTGGAAAGGTTAGAGTCGATTGAAAGCTTCGAGAAGAAGCGAAAAGAGCTGATGCTGCTCTACAGCCATGAACCTTACCGGCCCCGGGTAGTGGTGGGTATGGGTACCTGCGGCATAGCTGCTGGGGCAGGCGAGGTAATGCAGGCATTAGTTGACCAAGGCCAAGCCCGTTCCCTGGATTGGGACTTAACTTATACCAGTTGCTTGGGGATGTGCCATGCTGAAGTCAATGTAGAAATTACCCTTCCGGATGGCCCCAAGATCATTTATGGCAATGTTAAGGCTAAGGACGTTCCGGCCCTGGTGGAAAAGCACGTCTTGGCCGGGCAGCCGGTGATGGAGCTAGCCGTAGCCCAGGAAGGCCCTCCCCAGCGCCTGGTTCCCGGCATCCCCCATCTTTCCGAGCTGCCTTTCTTTGCCAAGCAGTCCCGGGGGGTGCTCAGGCGCTGCGGCCGCATCAACCCCGATAGCATCGAGGAATACCTGGCCACCGACGGTTACTTGGCCTTGGAAAAAGCAATTGCCGAGCTGGAGCCTGAGGACGTAATTGCTGAAGTAAAGCGCTCCGGCCTGCGGGGCCGGGGCGGGGGCGGCTTCCCCACCGGGATGAAGTGGGAATTCACCCGGCGGGCCCAGGGGGACAAGAAGTACATCGTCTGTAATGCCGACGAAGGTGATCCGGGCGCCTTTATGGACCGGAGCGTGCTGGAGGGCGACCCCCACGCCGTCCTGGAAGGAATGATTATTGCTGGCTATGCCATCGGCGCCGACGAAGGATACATCTACGTCCGGGCCGAATATCCCTTGGCGGTAAAGAGGCTGCGCCGGGCCATTGCCCAGGCTGAGGAATGGGGCTTTTTGGGCGAGAACATCTTGGGCTCGGGCTTCAATTTTGTCGTTCACATCAAGGAAGTGGCGGGCGCCTTCGTCTGTGGGGAAGAGACGGCGCTCTTGGCTTCCATTGAGGGCGAGCGGGGGATGCCCCGGGTACGGCCACCCTTTCCGGCCAATAAAGGCCTCTGGGGTAAGCCTACCAACATCAACAACGTGGAGACCTATGCCAATGTTCCCCATCTGATCCTGATGGGCGGGCTCAACTTTGCCTCGGTGGGGACACCCAAGAGCAAGGGGACCAAGGTATTTGCCATTACCGGCAAGGTTAAGCGGACCGGGCTGGCGGAAGTCCCCATGGGCATCAGCATGCGGGAGATCATCTTTGATATTGCTGGCGGCATTCAGAACGACAAGCAGTTCAAAGCGGTGCAGATCGGCGGGCCCTCGGGGGGCTGCCTCCCCACCGACCTTTTGGACCTGGCGGTAGACTATGATTCCCTGATCCAGGCCGGGGCCATGATGGGCTCAGGCGGGTTGGTGGTGATGGACGAAACTACCTGCATGGTGGACGTAGCCCGGTTCTTCTTGAACTTTACCACCAAGGAATCCTGCGGCAAGTGCACCCCTTGTCGGGAGGGAACCAAGCGGATGCTGGAGATCCTGACCCGCATCTGCCAAGGGCAAGGCCGGCCGGAGGATATCCCCACCCTGGAGCGGCTGGCCAAAGTGGTGAAGGCTACTGCCCTGTGTGGGCTGGGGCAGACCGCGCCCAACCCGGTTCTCACTACTCTCCGCTACTTCCGGCACGAGTATGAAGCCCATGTACAAGAAAAAAGGTGCCCGGCCCAAGCCTGTACTGCCTTCTTTATCTATGCTATTGATCCGCAAAAATGCGATGGCTGCACCCGCTGCCTGCGCAACTGCCCTTCGGGGGCCATTACCGGCAAGGTCAAGGAGGTCCACCGTATCGATCCCGAAAAATGTACCCACTGCGGAACCTGCGTGGAGAAGTGCCGGCGGGGCGCCATCATCAAGGTGGATCGTATCCCTTCTGCCAGCCTGCTAAAGGAGGGAGCCTAGTTTGGGCATTACCTTAACCATAAATGGCATCCGCACCTCGGTGGAGCCAGGAACCACGGTGCTGGAAGCAGCCCAGGAGCTTGGCATCCGTATTCCCACCCTGTGCCACGATCCTGCTTTGAGCTCGTTTTCCGCCTGCCGGATGTGCGTGGTAGAGGTGGCGGGGATGCGCAACTTGCCAGCTGCCTGCGCGCTGGAGGCTGCCGAGGGGATGGTAGTGGAAACCGAATCTCCGGCGGTGGTGGAAGCCCGGCGGACCATCCTCGAGCTCCTCTTGGCTAGCCATCCGGCCGATTGCCTCACCTGCGACAAGAGTGGAGAATGCCTGCTTCAGGACTATGCTTACCAATACCAGGTGCGGGGCGGGAACCTTTCAGGGGAAGTCCATGATTTCCCCTTGGATGATACCAATCCTTATATTGTCCGGGATAACAACAAGTGCATCCTTTGTGGCAAGTGCGTGCGCGCCTGCGCCGAGATCCGCGGACTTCACATCTTGAACTTTAGCAATCGCGGCTTTAATACCAAGGTGACAACCGCCTTTGATGAGCCCTTAGCCGATTCTGATTGCGTTTTCTGCCAGGCCTGCGTGGCGGTCTGCCCGGTGGGCGCCTTGATGAGCCGGGAACTGGTGGGGCGAGGGCGGCGCTGGGAGATGCAAAAAGAAGAGGTGACCTGCACCTTTTGCGATAGCGGCTGCCGGTTCTGGGTGTACCGCCGGAAAACCCCGGCCGGCAAGGGTGGACAGCAGTTTAATGCCGCCGGCGCCACCGGTGGGGCCGGTGGCGCCGGTGCTGCCGCCTCTGCCGGCGCCGCCGGTATTGCCGGTGCTACCGGGACCAAGTCCGGGCCGGTGGTAGCGGTGGTACCCAAGTCGCCAGGTCCAGGCCGGCCCTTGTGCCTAAAGGGGCGGCTAGGACTGGAGCTCATTTATAACCCGGAGGTCCCGGCCCGGCCGGTGGTAAGAAAGGATGGCCAGCTGGTGGAAGTTAGCTGGGAGGAGGCATTAGGCCTAGCTCCCCTCCTGGACAGACTGCTTTCTCGTCCGGGAGCAATTTAGGGGCTGACCAAGGGCTAGGAGGAGCCATACGGATCGCTGGCAAGGCTAGTCCTTCGCCGGTGCCAGCGCTGCGATACGGGATAGGTTTGGGAAGCTTCATTATGGAAAAAGGGGTGAATGGTAGTGGAAGCTGGTGCTCAAGTGCGCCTTAGCATCAATGGCCAGGAAATAGTGGTCCCGGCCGGGGCTACAGTTCTGGAGGCGGCCCAGGCGGCGGGCATCGATATACCGACCTTGTGCTACGATCCTGAGCTATCGCGGCCTGGGGCCTGCCGACTCTGCGTGGTGGAGATCGAAGGCTTCCGCAACCTGCCGGCCGCTTGTGTCACCCAGGTGGCAGAGGGGATGAAGGTAGATACGGAGTCGGAGGCGGTGGTGGAGGCTCGGAAGGTGAACTTGGAACTGCTGTTGGCCAACCATCCTCTGGACTGCTTAACTTGCGAAAAGGCCGGGGAGTGTAAGCTGCAAGAATATGCCTATCGCTACGGCGTTCGCGGCTCAACCTTCACCGGTGAGCGCCATCACTATGACCCCATTGAGGACAATCCCTTCATTGTCCGCGATAATAACAAATGCATTCTTTGCGGCAAGTGCATCCGGGTGTGCGAGGAGGTTCAGGGCCGGGCAGTGTTGGGCTTTGCCTATCGCGGCTTTGCCACCCAGGTGCTGCCGGCCATGGAGCTGCCGATGGAGGAGGCGGGCTGTGTCTTCTGCGGCAGCTGCGTCTCCGTCTGCCCGGTGGGAGCCCTGACCGAGCGGGATATGCGCGGTCAAGGCCGGCGTTGGGAGGTCAACAAGGTGCGCACCGTCTGCACCTACTGTGGCACCGGCTGTAGCTTCGATCTCAACGTTAAGGATGGCCGGGTGATAGGCATTACTTCGGCCGCCGATGCTGAGGTCAATGGCCGGGCTCTGTGCGCCAAGGGGCGCTTCGGCTACCGGTTCATCCACCACCCCGATCGCTTAACCCAGCCGCTGGTGCGCAAGAACGGCGAGCTGGTGCCGGTTAGCTGGGAGGAGGCTCTCCAGTGCGCTGCTCAAGGATTAGCCAGGGTACGGGATAGCTATGGCTCCGATGCCTTGGCGGTCTTAAGTTCGGCCCGTTGTACCAACGAAGAAAATTACCTAGTACAAAAATTCACCCGGGCGGTGCTGGGCACCAACAACGTTGACCATTGCGCCCGGCTTTGACACTCGGCCACCGTCGCCGGTCTGGCGACAGCTTTCGGCAGCGGAGCCATGACCAATCCCATCGAAGAGATAGCTGGGGCCGATTTCATCTTGGCCATCGGCACCAACACCACCGAGACCCACCCCATCATCAGCCTCAAGGTGCGCAAGGCCCTATCCCGCGGAGCTAAGCTGGTGGTGATGGATCCTCGTAAGACGGAAATGGCCCAAATGGCCCATATCCACATCCAGCACCGGCCAGGATCGGACCTAGCCCTTCTCAATGCCATGGCCCAGGTGATCGTGGCCAACAAGCTTTGGGATCAAGACTATGTAGCCAGCCGCACCGAGGGGTTTGAGGAGTTTTGCGAAGTTATTAAGAAGTACACCCCCGAGGCGGTACAGGAGGTCACCGGGGTGGAGCCGGAGCTGGTGCGGCAAGTGGCCAAGGAATACGCCCGCACCGAGAAAGCTACTATCCTTTACACCATGGGAGTTACCCAGCACATTTGCGGCACCGATAACGTCCTGGCCATTGCCAACCTGGCCATGCTCACCGGTCATGTGGGCAAGGAGAATGCTGGAGTCAACCCCCTCAGAGGCCAAAATAATGTCCAGGGCGCCTGTGACATGGGAGCTTTGCCCAATGTGCTAACCGCTTATCAGCCGGTAACCAATGCCGCGGTCCGAGGCCGCTTTGAGGAGGCCTGGGGGGTGAAGCTTCCGGATAAGCCCGGGCTTACCGTGGGGGAAATGATGGATGCTGCCTACGAGGGCCGGGTAAAAGCCATGTACATCGTGGGCGAAAACCCGGTGATCAGCGATCCCAACTCCAACCATGTCAAGGAGGCCCTGAGCCGGCTGGAGTTCTTGGTGGTCCAGGACCTGTTTTTGACCGAGACCGCCCGCTTTGCTCAGGTAGTATTCCCCGCCGCCAGCTTTGCGGAAAAGGACGGAACCTTTACCAATACCGAGCGGCGGGTGCAGCGGGTGCGCAAGGCCATCGAACCGGTAGGCAAGAGCTGGCCCGATTGGCAGATAGTCTGTGCCCTGGCTACCGCCATGGGCTACCCCATGAGCTATCCGCACCCGGCAGCCATTATGGAGGAAATCGCCTCATTGACGCCTAGCTATGGTGGCATCACCTATGAGCGCTTGGACCAGGGCAGCTTGCAGTGGCCTTGCCCACACCTCGGGCATCCGGGCACTAAGGTCTTGCACCAGCAAGGGTTTGCCCGGGGTTTGGGCTTGTTTGTCCCGGTGGAATATGTGCCGCCCGACGAAGAGCCGGATGCCGAATATCCCTTGGTGCTTACCACCGGCCGGCGGCTGTTCCATTATCATACCGGTACCATGTCCCGGCGGGTGGAGGGCCTAGAAAAGATCCTCCCCGAGGAGCGGCTGGAGATCAACCCAGCGGATGCTGGCCGCCTTGGCATTCTCGATGGGGAACGGGTGCGGGTAATATCCAGGCGGGGGCGGATCGAGGTGGCAGTGCAGGTCACCGATCGGGTGCCGCCGCAAACCGTATTCGGCACCTTCCATTTCTTCGAGGCGCCCATTAATGAGCTGACCAATGATGCCCGGGATCCCAAGGCCAAGATTCCTGAGCTCAAGGTCTGCGCGGTGCGGCTGGAAAAAATTAGTTAAAGCCCAAAGCTAAGGCAAGCTAAGCGTAGGTAGCTTATCCGGAGGATGGGGCTGGGGACCTTAGCTTACAAACATGCTTCGATCTCGCTCCAGCGGCGCTCTACTTCTGAGCGGCCGGCTTCGACCAAGGCGGGTACCTTGCCGAACTCCCACAAGGATACCGGTTCGCTAATGGGCCTGAGCACCAGGTCGGCATAAGTCCCGGTAACTATTTCCGTGATCCGCCGGCCCATAACGTCGGCCGACTGGATCAGGACCTCCAGGATATTGTCGGCCGGTTTGAGCCGGGCCTGAAACCCTAGGTCGACGGCAATTACCTTTTCCGCCCCCAACCAGCGAGCCACGTCGGCCGGAGTATTGTCAACTAAGCCGCCGTCAACCAGCATCCGCCCCTGCATTTCCTTGGGAGCAAACAGTCCGGGAATGCTGATGCTGGCGCGGATGGCTTCAGCCACCCGGGCCCTGGTAATAAAAACTACCTCCGGGGGCAGGTAATGCCTCCGGCTGGATACCAGCTGGCCGGGAGCAAAGACCACCATTTCCCCGCTGTTGATGTCGACGGCTACGGCAGCGCAAGGCATGGTGAGCTGGTCGAAGGTCTTGTCGCCCAGGAGCCGGAAAAAGACCGCCTCCACCTTGTTCCCTTTTAATAAGCCCAGCGGCCAGCGCAGAAGGCGCATCAGCACCGGCTGGGTCGCTACTGCCGCCCACTTGCGGTCATAATCTGCCACCCGATCGGGCTGGGCGTTGGCGTAGAGGTTGACCAGCTGAGCGGTGCCCATGCCAGAAGCGTAAAGGCAGCCAACTATGCTGCCAGCGCTGGTGCCGACGATCAAATCGGGCCTTATGCCCCGTTCCTCAAGGCCTTGGATGATGCCGATGTGGGCGGCGCCCTTCATGCCTCCTCCGCCTAACACTAAGGCTAGCCGCATAGACCCACCTTCTTTGAGGTTTCGCTCTTTTTAAGATATGCCTTCAGTTGCCCGGAGGTTACCCTTAACTTTGCCCCCACCAGCTCAAGTAGGCTTGGGGTTGGGGCGGTCATTTTCGGTAGCTGAGGCAGGAAAGCGTTAGGCCTTGGCGAACATAACAAATAGATTTGTTAGAATGGGTGCATCCGAAAGAAGCATGAAAATGCCGGGGATGCTGGCGTAAGGCGACTTTGGGCGAGCCCTGCGAGCCGTTGGCGAGACCGAGCCCGGAGGCGGGGCCGAGGACAGGACGTCCGAGGCCGGCCTCTTGAGACAGGAGGTCGAATTGACCGGGAACCCCGCCGAAGGGTGAGGGGGAGCCATACGGATCGCTGGCGAGGCCAGTCTTTCGCCGTCGCCAGCGCCCCGGCATGGGAAATGTTTCGGAAGCGTCTTAGAATGCACCGGTGGGGGGCTTATTATGGAAAAGCCTTGGGCAGAGATTCTGGAAGCAGTCCAGAAAGCCGCCGTGGACGGTAAGCTATCCTGCCTTCGGGCCCATGAGCTATCGAAAGAGAGAGGTATCCCTTTAAGGCAAATCGGGGATGCTTGCAACGAGCTTAAGATCAAGATCGTGTCCTGCCAGTTGGGGTGCTTCTAGATCATGGGCCAGGAATTGAGCCGACTAGTGACTTTAGAGGAGGGCGCCAAACTCATTGCTCAGCATTGGCCTAAGGTTGAAGTTGAGACCGTACCCCTTGCCCAGGCTTGGCGCCGGGTGCTGGCTTTGCCGGCCCGGGCCCAGGATGCGGTTCCCGGTTTTGATCGGGCTACGGTGGACGGCTTTGCGGTGCGGGCTCGGGATACCTTTGGGGCCAGCGAATCCCTGCCCGCCTACCTCACTTTGGTGGGGCGGGTGAGCATGGGGGAGAAGCCAGCCTTTGCCTTGGCAGGAAACGAGCCGGTGGCGGCGGCTATAGCCACCGGGGGCATGCTTCCGGCCGGGGCGGACGCAGTAGTGATGGTAGAACACACCGAGCCTATGGAGGGTGGCCAAATTGCAGTCCTGCGGCCAGTTGCTCCCGGAGAAAACGTAATTGCCAGGGGCGAAGATGCGGAGATGGGCCAAGTACTGTTTGAGACGGGCCACCGGTTGCGGCCGCAAGACCTAGGGCTCTTGGCTGCCTGCGGGGTTACCTCGGTGCAAGTACGGGCTTTCCCCCGGGTGGGAATCATTTCCACGGGTGATGAGCTGGTGACCCCGGATCGGGCTCCTGGCCCCGGCCAGGTGCGGGAGCTCAATTCCTATGTGCTGGCCGGCTTGGTCCAGGCCGGGGGCGGGATCCCTAAGTTTTACGGCATCGTCGGCGATAGCCGAGAAGCCCTGGCCCAAGCTGTAGGCCAGGCTAGCTTGGAAAACCATCTGGTCCTGCTGTCCGGGGGCAGCTCGGTGGGCACCAGGGACTGGACTTATCAGGTCTTAGATGAGCTTACCGGCGGAGGTATCCTGTTTGAAGGCTTAGCCATTCACCCGGGCAAGCCCACCATTGCTGCTGCTCCCCGGAAGCAAGCTCCTGGTCAGGCCGGCCTGCTGATTGGCCTTCCCGGGCACCCGGTCTCGGCCATGGTAGTATTTAAGCTGCTTTTAGCCCCCCT